>JAYUWQ010000675.1:0-9331 GCA_043753485.1 bacterium | reverse complement strand
GCCTGCTGAACCGGGTTGGGCTGGGAGCGCATATGGACAAGAAACCGGCCCAGCTTTCCGGCGGTGAACGCCAACGGGTCGCCGTGGTACGCGCCTTGATCCGCGAACCCGGCCTGCTGCTCGCCGATGAGCCCACCGGTGCCCTCGATGCCGCCAGTGCCGGCCGTCTGATGGATTTGTTGATGGATCTGAATGCCGAAGAAGGCACGGCTCTCGTGCTGGTGACCCACGATCCTGCTTTGGCCGCCCGGATGTCCCGGCGTTACCGGTTGGTGGATGGGGTGCTGACTGCGGGCGATTAAACCTGCATGCCTTGTAGGCCGCTTTATGATTCAACGCTGCGGGCGGTGGCCACCCCGGAGCATCACTCCCCGCGGGCTTTGATTTCGATCAGCATCTGGTTGTTGTTATTGTATTTGCCCATGATCTGGAGGAGCCGCTCGACGGCTTCCTGGGGGCGGTGGCCGGAGAGGCCGCGCCGGATGAGATGGACTTTTTCGAGCTGATGGGGAGGAAGCAGCAATTCCTCGCGGCGGGTGCCGCTCTTGAAGATATCGACCGCGGGATAGACGTAGGCCTGGGAGATCTTCCGGTCGAGCACGAGTTCCATATTGCCGGTGCCCTTGAACTCCTGGAAAATGAGGTCGTCGCCTTTGTTATTGGTTTCCACGAGTGCGGTGGCCATGATGGTGAGGGAACCGGCTTCTCGGGTATTGCGGGCGGCGGCAAAGAGGCGGCGGGGCGCTTCGAGGGCCCGGCTGTCGAGGCCGCCGGACATGGCCTTGCCACCCCCTCCGCGCATGGCGTTGTTGAATCCCCGGGCTAGCCGGGTGATGGAATCGAGCAGCATGAAGACATGCTGGCCGGCTTCGACCAGACGCTTGGCCCGCTCCACGGCGAGGCTGGCCATGCGGATGTGATTGCGGGGATCCTGGTCGTTGCTGCTGGCCATGATTTCCGCTCCGGGCAGGGCGCGGGCAATTTCCGTGACTTCCTCGGGACGTTCATCGACGAGGAGGACGATGACTTTGACGTCCTCGTAATTGTGCAGGATGGCTTCCGCGATGTGTTGGAGGAAGGTGGTTTTGCCGGCGCGGGGCGGGGCGACGATGAGGCCGCGCTGGCCTCGTCCGATGGGAGAGATGAAGTCGATCAGGCGCGTGGTATGGCGCTTCCCTTCTGTTTCCAGGATGTATCTTTTGTTAGGATTGATCGCGGTCAGTTCCTCGAAGAGAGGCAGGGTGCGGTAGGCGGAAGGCTCCAGTCCATTGACTTTTTTCAGTTGGGTCACCTGGGGGCCGCGGCCACCGCGTTGCATGACGGCATCCACCCAGACGCCTTCACGGAGGCCATGTTGGCGGACGAGTTCAGCGGAAATGAAGGGGTCGTTGGGAGAGGGGATGAAACCCCGTTCTTTGGGGCGCAGGAAAGCGAACCCCTTGTCAGTCATCTCGAGGAGGCCGGAGCAGTCTTCCGGTGGGCCGAGCGGGATTTCCGGGCGCGGCGGGCGGGGTTCCCACTGGCGGGGTTCATTGCGGGGATCCTGGCGCGGTTCGCGGCGGTCGGGGAATTCCCGGCGTTCCTGGGGTTCGCGGCGATCCTGCGGATCGGGTTCCCCGGGAGGGCCGCCCGGACCGGGCAAGGGAGCGCGGCCAGTGCGTTCCAGATAACGTTGTTGTTTCTGTTGTTTGAACTTCTCTTTACGCTCCTTCCACCGCTCCCATTTGGTCAGGCGGCGGGGTTCGCCCGCGGGATTCTCCTGGGAGGGGTAAGGCTGGGGGGCAGAAGCCGGACCGTCGGGACCAGCGCTGGGGCCGGCGGCAGGATCACGGGGCGGATAGGGCCGGGGCTGCCGGGGCGGGTAGGGGGAAGGGCGTTGCCCTGGCCGCCAGGTTTCGTGGGACGCCTGGGTCATGTCGGCGGACGCGGGACGTCCGGGCGGTGATTCGACCGCGGAGGAGGATTCCATCGGCGCGGGGGCGGGGGGCGAATCCGGTGCGGACTCCGCCGGAGCAGCCGCCGTCTTTTTGGAAACTGCCTTGCGCGGGGCGCGGGCCTTGGGGGCGGCGGCTTCCTCCACTGGCAAGGGGGCGGGAGGGGGAATCGCCAAGGCCATTACCTGCTGTTTGAGGACGGCATTTTTAGCAGCGGTTTTTTTGACCGGTGCGGTCACTACTACAGGCAGTTCTGCGGCCGGGCTGACTTTTTTGGCGGCAACTTTCCGGGCCGGTTTGGCGGCAACGATGGGGGTGGGCGGAAGAGCGGGTGTGGCCGGGACCGCCTTTTTAGCAGCGGTCTTCCTGACGGTTTTTTTGGCCGGGACGGGGGAGACGTCGGGGACAACGGAGGGAGTAGTGGTTTTTTTCATGCCGGATGGGGCGGGCGCTGGTCGGGATAGGTGGGACCGGACGCGGAAGGGAAAGGGGAGTAGGGTCAGGAGTCGAGCTGATCCATCAGCTCATCGGAAATTTCGAAATTGGCGTAGACGTTCTGGGTGTCGTCCAGTTCGTCGAGAAGATCATAAAGATTCAGGACCTGCCGGGCGGTTTCCACATCGGTCAGGGTGACGGTGGTGGCGGGCTGGTAGTCGAGCTTGATGGAACTGGCGGTGAGGCCGCGTTCCTTGAGAAATCCGGCAACGGCGTAGAGTTGGCTGACGCTGGTGATGACGGTGTGTTCCTCTTCGTCGGATTGCACGTCGTCGGCCCCGGCTTCAATGGCCACATCGGTGATTTCGTCGGCCGACAGGGCGGAAGCGGGGATTTTGATGGAACCGATGCGTTGGAAAAGGTGGGCGACGCTGCCGGCGCTGCCCATGGTGCCGCCGTTCTTGTTGCAGGTGATGCGGACATCCGCGGAGGCGCGGTTTTTGTTGTCCGTGACGCATTCGATCAGCATGGCAATCCCGCCGGGGGCGTAGGCTTCGTAGGTGATTTCGTCGAGGGTGGCGCCTTCGATTTCACCGGAGCATTTTTTGAGGGCACGGTCGATGTTATCGTTCGGCATGTTGGCGGCCCGGGCGCCGAGCAGGGCGGTTCGGAGACGGGGATTGGTGTCGGGTTCTTTGCCGCCGTGCTTGACAGCGAGGGTGATTTCGCGGGCGAATTTGCTGAAAACTTTGCCTTTTTTGGCATCAACGATCGCCTTGCCCCGTTTGACCTTGGACCATTTGTTGTGACCTGCCATGGAAGAGAATGAGGTTCCTTTGGGGATTTAGAGGATGAGTGGAAAGGGGGACGGCGCCAGCTCCGGAAGGACCTTCCGGTTGGAACGGACACGGCTGCAGGAGCAGACAGCGGCGGGCTGGAATAAAGTGCTGCGGGAAAAACAGATGGGCAAACCAGTGCCGATCCGGAGTAGGATTTCTGATACATCTCCAGCCGGGACGTTGCGGTGAGCCAACCCGGCATCCGAGGTATCTCTGTGCAGGTCCTGAAACCCGCCTTGTGAAATCCTAAGCCTTATTAACCTTCCTGCGGGCCAAGGTGCAAGCAATTTTGTGCGTCTTTTTTAGGGAAGGGCCGGCCGATAGGACCGGGCTGGAAGGTGCGTTCGGGTAGCTTCCGTGAACCTGCGGTCTCTTTTGCCATGCTGCGTGCTCTCTTCCTTTTATTCTCTGCCGGTTCCCTGACCGCGCAAACTCTGGATACTTCCCTGGTCCGGGAGTCAGATCCCTTGTCGCCGGAGGAGGAATTGAGGCACTTGAAGGTTCCCGACGGATTCGAGATCCAGCTTTTTGCTGCCGAACCCCAGGTCAACAAACCGATCAACATGGCCTTCGATGGGAAGGGGCGGATGTGGGTGAGCAGCAGTTATGAGTATCCCTACGGGGCTCCCAGGCAGCGTTGGGTGGATGTGGAGGGCAGCCGGGTTCGGGACAGCCGCGATGGTATATTTATCCTGGAGGACACGGATGGCGATGGCCGGGCCGACAAAAAAACGGTGTTCGCGGATGAACTGAATATTCCCACCGGAGTATTGCCTTACAAAAATGGCTGCATCGCCTGGAGCATTCCCAATATCTGGTTCTTTGAAGATACCGATGGGGATGACCGGTGTGACAAAAGGACGGTGCTCTTTGGTCCGCTGGGTTGGGAGAAGGATGTGCATGGAAACTGCAGCAGTTTCCGCCTCGGTCCTGACGGATGGGTCTACGGGACGCATGGATTCAGCAATACCAGCCACTTCAAGGTCCGGCCGGAGCATTTGAGGGGGGCCAACCCGGGCCATCCCGGTACGGAATTGAAGCTCAACTCAGGGAACGTCTATCGTTTTCTTCCTGACGGCAGCCGCATCGAATTGTTCACCGCGGGGCAGGTGAATCCCTTTGGGCTGGCTTGGGACCGATGGGGACATCTTTACAGTGCGGACTGCCACAGCGCACCCGTCTATCAACTGATTCCGGGTGCTGTCTACCCCAGCTTCGGCAAACCCCACGATGGCCTCGGCTTCGGACCGGTGATGATCCAGCATACCCATTCCAGCACGGGCATCTGCGGGATCGTCTATTTGGACGGCGGGGTATGGGGACCGGAATGGAATGACCGCACCCTGATTGGAAATGTGGTCACCAGCCGGGTCAATCAGGACCGCATTACCTCCACCGGCAGCACGCCGACGGCGCATGAGGAGGCCGATTTCATCACCAGCGGGGACCCTTGGTTCCGGCCGGTGGACCTACGTCTGGGGCCGGCAGGGGAATTGTACGTGGCGGATTTTTACAACAAGGTGATCGGCCATTACGAGGTGCCGCTGACTCATCCGGGGCGCGACAAGGAACGCGGGCGGATCTGGCGGGTGGTCAAGAAAAGCGGGGCCAAGGCTCCGGTTCCGCCGGCCGGAGCGGTGGCAGATCTGCGCTTTGCGGCAAGGGCCGGAGCCTTGTCCGGGGGCCAGTTGGAGCAGGCCGGCCGCTTTCTGCAATCGGCCGATGCCCAGGAACGGCGGGCCGGGGTGGAGGCGTTGCAGCGTCCGGTTTCGCTGGAGTGGTTGCCTCGTTTAATGGCTCTGTTCATTACCACTCCGGCGGAAGATGCCAGCCTGCGGCATCTCCTCCGGATTGTGATCCGCGAACACCTGCGTCTGGCAGGTTCAACGGCAGTGCTGGAGCGGTCTGTGTTGACGCCGGAAGTGGAATTCGAAGTCCTGACAATCGCCCGGGCGGTGGGTTCGCCGGAAGCGGCGCGTTTTGTGTTCGGGCGGATGAAACGGAACCCCCGGCTGCTGGCGGATACCGGTCCGGCCCTGACGCAATTGGCGTTGCAGGTGCCGGTGGAGGAATTGGTGGATTTTGTCAGGACGGAATTTGCCGGTGATGCGGCGCGGCAGGCGGATTTGCTGTTGGCGATCGTGGAAGGCGTGCAGCAGCGTGGAGAGTTGCCGCCTGCGATGTTGTTGGCCTGGGGCAATCAGGTGGCCGCAGAATTGTTGGCGGGTCTGCCGGATGGACCGCTGCCCACATGGACCAACCTGCCATTGGTTCCTGCCACGGCTTCACCCTGGGGACTTGAATTGCGGACGATGGCCGATGGCAAAAAGGAACAGGTCATCTCCAGTTTGGCTTCCGCCCTGGCGGCGGCGGAACAGGCAACCGGGACTTTGGTGTCCCGTTCTTTCCATGCCCCTGCGAAGCTATCCTTTGCGCTCTGCGGGCATGATGGCGATCCCGGGGGGGCGGCGGGCGGGCGGAATTTTGTGAGGTTGGTGGATGCTGCATCGGGGATGGAATTGAAACGCGAAGTGCCTGCCCGGAATGATGTGGCGCGGCAGGTGTCCTGGAATCTGGAGGATCTGGATGGCCGCCCGGTGCGGTTGGAAATAACAGATGGTGACTCCGGCGGAGCTTATGCCTGGTTGGCGGTGGGACGGTTTGACCCTCCGGTCGTCAGGGTGGAGACCTTTCAGTCGGAAGCGGCAGGGGCGGGCCGGCTGGCAAAGCTGGCGTCCCTTTTGAAATACGCGGCGCCGCCGGTGCTGCGGGATCGCCTGGCCGTATTTTTGCCGCCGGCCCCGCCACCGCCCCCTTCATTGGTCACGCCGGAGCAGCGGGCCGAAGCGGACCGGCTGATTCTCGCCCGGGCCACCGCCTACCGGTCAGGCAAGCCTGACAAAACAAGGGGGGAGGCCGTATTCACCACCCATTGTGCCGTCTGCCATACAATAGGAGGCAAGGGAGCACTGGTGGGGCCACAATTGGATGGGATCGGAAACCGGGGTGTGGAGCGTCTGATGGAGGATATCCTGGATCCGGGCCGCAATGTGGATTCGCATTTCCGGCTGCATGTGATCACCCGGCAGGATGGATCGGTGCTGGCGGGCCTGGAGCGCGGCGAGCTGGGACAGGTTTTGATCGTGGTGGATGCCGCCGGGCAGGAGCAGCGGTTGCCAAAATCGGATATCAGAACCAACGAAGAGACGGCTTTCTCACTGATGCCGGCGGCGTTTGGCGCCTCTATTCCCGAGGCTGATTTTCAGGATATGATGGCGTGGCTGCTTTCCCAGCGCAGTGGGTTATAGGAGTCCCTCCGGCCGCAGGTCAAAACTCCGCATTTCCATCGCCGGAAGGTGTCAGGTGGTGGGGAACCCCCGGATTGTCAGGATGCGGGGGCGTGCAGGGGCCGGGTCAGGCGCTTCCAGAGGTATTCCAACTGGGGGGCCATGGCGGCAAAGGCGTCCGCACTGCCCAGGTTGAGGGAGCCCCGCTCGGAATCCCGCAACACTTCGTCGGTGGCATAACAAGCGGCAAGCGTGGGGTGGTCGAGCGTTTGGAGGTCAAGAAACTGGGCGCGAGCAGCGACGATTTCATCCTGATGGAGCCAAACGCCAAGATTCACCGGCGCCGAGGCGGCGGAAAACATGACCAGGCGGCTGCCGGGCACATAGGCAGAACGTTGGCGGGCGAAATCGATCAGGGCGGCCCAGTATGGCCGGTCTTCGTAGGGTTCCGATCCGAAGAGGATTTCGGCATCGGGCGACTGCCAGACGCCGGCGATGGCCCGGGGAAGTCCGGGCAGTCCCGTTTCAAGAAAGCGGACCACCGCGAGACGTTGGCCGGACAGCTTCATGAGATGATAGAGCCGGTCCTGGTCGAGGAGAAGCCAGGGAGACGAAGCAAAGTGGGCGCGCAGGGTGTGGAAGCGGACTTGCAGGGCGTGGTCGGGGCCGACGGCGCGGGAGGTTAAAAAGGGGGGGCCGGGAGTCGGGGTGCGGGGGGTGGCTGGAACCGGGTCCGGCAGGATGGCGCCGGAATGCGTGGAGGGCTCGGGACATTGCGATCCGTTGGTATACCCGGTGGTGGCCGGAGGAGCAGGGGGGATGGGCTCTCCTGCGGGGGCCTGAGGAGCGAGGCGTTCCCGGAGGCGGTCCAGCATGTCGCGCATTTTGGCCACGGGAATGGCAGGATCTCCAGCAGGGGCCGCTGGGGCTTTCCAATGCTCATGCCACGCGTGGGCTGCATACCGGAGGACTGCGCGCGGCGAGATGAGTTTGCCGGCTTCTACCGCAAAGTATTGGGGAAGGGCCAGCGAATGGGTGAAATGCACGGAGACGGGCTCCGGCACCCGGGCGGCCGCGAGCCGGAGACGGATGAGTTCTTCGGCTGCTTCCCGGCTGATCCCGCCCAAGGTGATTTGCGAGCTGGTCAGACGATCTTCGAGGGCGCTGGGCAATGTCTTCAAAAACGTCTGCTCCCACAGATCCTGATTCACACTGAGCACGAAACGGGTCCGGCCTGCCAGACGGCGCCAGTCGCTGAGAAAATTGGCGAGGCGCAGCACCTTGTCACTGCTGCGGTGGAAGCCGTCGAGGTGATCCAGCACCACCACCAAGGGGCGGCAGGCGGCGGCGAGGCGGCAAAGTTCGCCGAGTTTTTCCTTGTGGAAAGCATCGTTGTCCGGGGTGGCCTGAAGAAAGCGCATGCCTCCTGACGAGGGCACAGCGGCGCCGGATTCCGGCTGTTTGAGAGCCCAGCGCAGGGTTGCCAGGCGCGTCGGGTCGCCCTCGGCTCCGGCTTGGGCGTAACCGCAGAGGGCGCGCAGCCAGAGCGTTGACGCCCCTTCGGAAAGACCGGATTCGTCATGCAGGAGCGGAGCGCTGAACGGCAACAATCGCTCAAAGTGTTCCTGAAACCAGCTGGCTACGGGTTGGTCTGTTTGAGTGAAATCTAACAACTCGGCGTAGCGGGCTTCCAGCGCGGCGGCGGCTTCCCGGGGTTGTCCACAGGGGACTTTGCCAGAGCGGATCATGCCGGCATTGACCATGGCAAAGGTCCGGCGGGCGATTAGATCCAGCGCGGCCGGCATCCCCTCAGCGCTGGGTTCGTGCAGGCCGGTAAGGACTTGGTCAAAGAGGGATTTCCAGGAGAGTGGTTCCTCCGGATCGAATTCCAAGGGCACGACAAAGGACTCGCCGCCGGTCCCGGGCTGAAGCCGGCTGAGCAGATACGACTTTCCATATCCGGCCCGGGGGGCTCTCAAAAGGATGACCCGGCCCTGACCCTGGCGCACCGCAGAGGCGGGTTCGTGGGCAGCTTGGGCAATCAACTCCTCGAGGCGTTCCTTGGCGTCATGGTGCAGGATAAGTCCAGCATCCGCAGGCGACTCCCCATCAGGAAAGATATCCGCTGCAAAAGGATTGCAGAGTTTGGTGGAAAAAGAATCGGAAGCCATAGCCAGGGAGGGCGTCATCCAGGATCAGGATGCGGTCTGTTTCAGACGTGCCGCACTATATGACATGAGCCGCTGTAAAGAAAAGCAGCTTTTTACGGAAATTGCAAATAATCTCAATTATGCGCTGCGTTTTTATTAATCGAACTAAAATAATCGAGGGAATTACATGATAATTGCAATTAAACACTGATAATTTCTCCCCCGTCTGGTGATTTGAGGAATCGAATGAAATCGACTCATTGGCAAGCGGGATCGGGAAAAGGGGCTGAAATTTGGGCAAACCGTGTTAAGCTCTTGCATCGGATGCCCTTCTTTCCGAAGACGACTGCCTCCCAAACATCCCCCTCCATGGAACAAGCCGCCAACTTCTTCACCTACCCCTTTGTCTGGGGCCTCTGCCTCGGACTTTTATTCTTTTTCTTCTCCGCCTGGGCACATTTCAAGACCAAGCGCGAACTGCGGCGTTACCGGAAACACCTGTCTGACAAGCTGGAATTGGAAGCCCGGCAGTATGAAATTGTCCGCCGCGAAAAGGAAACCGTCGGCAAGGAAAACGAAAACCTGCGCCTGCGCATCGGCCAACTCAACGAGAAACCCGAGCAAAAAATGCTCCGGGACCTCGAAGTCCTCAGCCGCGCCGAGAAACGCATGATTCTCCAAGCCCC
>JAYUWQ010000674.1:0-3564 GCA_043753485.1 bacterium | reverse complement strand
GTGGTGATGATGCTGACCAGACCCCGGGCGAGGGTTTCGGCCACATCCGTCCACGCGGGATGACCGGCGGGCAGGGTTTCGGCCCGGGCCCCCCACCGGGCAGCAATGGCCGGGCCACTGACATAACCTTCCAGACAGGAATCATGGAAGGGGCACTGGCAGCGGGAATCGACCACGCCGGGAATGGCAGGCATGGGAACCTGGAGATGGCCCATTTCGGGATGCAGCAGGCCATGCAGGGGACGGCCGTGGATGATGGCCCCCCCGCCGACCCCAGTGCCGATGGTGAGGTAAACCAGAGGATCGATGCCTTGCCCGGCACCCCAGAGCGACTCGCTGAGGGCAGCCGCATTCACATCGGTGTCAAAGCCCACCGGCACGCCAAAGCGGGCACGCAGGGGGCCGGCGACATCGGTCTGCTGCCAGCCGGGTTTGGGGGTGGAAGTGATATAACCATAGGATGGGCGGGCCGGGTCCAGCTCCAGGGGGCCGAAGGAGCCGACGCCGATCGCTTGGAAGGCCCCGTGTTCCCGGGCGGCCTCTCCGAGCCACTGCAGCACTGCGTCCATGGTCTCCCGGGGCGTGGTAGTGGGGATGCGGACGGTGGCACGCAGGTCATCGGGCCCGGTGCCGAGGGCGAGATTGAACTTGGTGCCGCCGGCTTCAATGGCGGCGATGAGGGGAAGGGAAGGAGTCATGAGGGAATGGTGGTAGTGTCCTTTGGCGGGTTCCGGCCGATGAAGGGATGTTGTTCCAGATCAACTACCTGGCCACTGACGGGACCGCATTCGTCGGCCAGCCAGTAGACGGCGGCGGCGGCGATTTCCTCCGGCAGCAGGATGCGGCCGGAGGGGGCGTAGACTTTGGGAAGGTCGGCATACCAATCATCGCGCAGCCCGTGGTCGCGTTTGCGTTTGGCCTCGTTTTCGGTCAGGACCCAGCCGGGGTTGATCTGGTTCACCCGGACCCCATCCTCACGCATGAGGGTATCGCCAAGATTTCTGGTCAGGGTCATGAGGGCGCCTTTGGAGACGGAATAGGGCAGCAGGTTGGGTTCGCCGCTCCAGGCATTGACGCTGCCGATGTTCAACACGTTGCCCCGCACCGCGCGGAGGTGGGGCAGGGCGGCCTGGATCAGCAGAAAGGGGGCGAGGGTGTTGACGGACAACATTTTCATGAACCAGGCGGCATCGGTGGTGTGGATGTTGCCCTGGGCGACCAGCGCGGCATTGTTCACCACGGCATCCAGCCGGCCAAAACGGCTGACGGCCAGGTCCACCAGACGCTGGGGACAGCCTTCATGGGTGAGATCCTCGACATGGAAAACCGCGTGATCCGGCCCTAGCTCAGCGGCCACCGCGGCGGCCAGACCGGCTTCCAGTCCGTGGATGATAACCCTCGCGCCTTCGCGGACGCAACGCTGGGCGATAGCCTTGCCGATGCCGGTGGCACTGCCGGTGATGAGGATGACTTTTTGGGAAAGACGCATGATGTAATGGAAATTGATACCGCCCCATCAAATAGGAGGGACGGCGGAAGATCCAGTATTATGCGCGGCAACGGAGCCGCCTCTTTCGCCCACTTCCCATAACGGTGATCGGAGCTTCATTCCCCCACGCACCAAGCCATGCGGCGGGCGAAGTCCGCCTGATAGTCGCGCCGCCAGCGGTGCAAGAAGGAACGGGGATCCTGCTCCGGGGTGAAGGGGAGATCGCGATACCATCCATCGGCCTCCCTGTCGAATTGCCCACCCCAACCTGGTTTGGTGGGATCGGAAGGATCATTGCCACCTGTTGGCAGGAAAAAGAACCAGGCAAGTCGTCTCATGATCGCAGGGTATCCGGGGTTCCCCTTTTTTATACAACCTGGTGACCGCCGGGGAACAGCCTGAACTTGCCCTGTCCCGGGGCAGGGTTTTGCCATCAACGGCGATGGGGCGTCCGTTCAAGAGCAGGCCGGGCAGGGAGATGCCATTTGATCCCGGCAAGGGTCAGCTTACAACGCGACCCCATAACGTCCCATGATCCACCGGGTCAGGGCAAAGAGCACCAGCGTGAGGCCGGCCCCTGCTCCCAGCGCTCCATAAAATCCGAGGTGCCGCGCCAGCCAGGGAAACATCAAAAACATCGGCAGAGTCGGCAACACATACCAAAAGACGAGTTGGGCATGGGTGGATACTTTGGCAATCCGGGTTTCCGCGGGCGTTTCGTGGTAGATCCAGATCATGGAGATCACCGTCACGAAGGGCAGGCTGGCGAGGAGCGCTCCCAGTTTGTCACTGCGTTTCACCATTTCAGTGACGACCGTGATCAGCACCGCGCTGAGGAGAATTTTCAGGAGGGTAAAGCTGGAAAAGCCCATGGCTCAGTTATTACCGCACCGGGCCGGGCCTGCAACCGGTCTTGAGCTTTCCCTCCCGCAGAGGGTAAAAAGATTTGGATTGCAAAAATATCAGTTGGCTTTGATTGAATTTTATTTATCATAATGAGTGAAATAATGAAACCACATCTCATCTTCATTCCCTGCTGCCTTGCCCTGATCAGTCCCGGCATGGCGGGCAGTATCGATTGGGGCAGCGCGGTGGCGGACGAGCTCTACACTGCCGGCGGCACCGCGATCCCTGGGTCCTACCAGTTTGAGTTGGGCACCTTTGAGACGGGTTTTATTCCCGATGCCACCAATACGGCCCTTTGGGAAGGAAATTGGAGGCTGATCGAACAGGCGGATTTCAACGCGCCGCTGCAGTATGTTGCGGAAAATTCCATTCTCACCACCAGCGGTCCCAATCTGATCTGGGAGCGGGACCAGACCGGCGATGAAAGCGCGCCCCTTTCCAACCCGCTGCTGTTCTCGCCAGGTGAGCAGGTCTATGTCTGGGCCTTCAGCGGCAAAACCATCGACAGCACCACCCAGTGGGCCCTGGTGACCGGAAATGGCTCCACTCAGGACACGGATTGGCAACTCACCGCCGGGCTGGGCGATCCGGCCGCGACCACCCGGGCGTGGCGCCTGTCCAATGCCGACACCGCCGTCTTCGGCGGACTGAATGACCTTCAGGGCGCCGGCACCTACGGGAGCAGTCCTGCCAGCTTCACCCTGCAAACCGCCCTTGTTATGGCCCCTATCCCCGAACCGGGCATCACGGTAATGCTGGCGGTGGGAGTTGCCCTCAGCCTGTGCCGCCGCCGCCGGTCGTAAACCAAATTCAGCTATGAAAAATCCATCCATCGCTTCGCTTGTCACCGCCGTGCTGCTGCCCTTGGCGCTGCCTGCCTTCGCCGGCAGTCCCGTGATTCCCCCGGCCGCGCCGCCCACGGAGCCGGAACCGGCGGTCACTGCCGAAGTCAGCCTCGGTTACGACACTTTTTATATCTTCCGTGGGGAAGAGCTTTTTGAACAAGTGGTCTGGGGCCAGGTCTCCATCGACGTCGCCCTCGCCGAAAACCTGAGTCTGAACCTGACTCCGTGGTATCTCAGCGGGATCGACGATGACTACACCGAGCTCGATCTGCTTGCTTCCCTGACCTACGATGCCGGCTTCGCTGAATTCACCGGCGGTTATGC
>JAYUWQ010000673.1:0-3566 GCA_043753485.1 bacterium | reverse complement strand
GAAGGTGACCATGCCGGTGATCAAGCCCTAACCCGATTGGGCGCGGATGCCGGAGACAGCCGAGAAGATGGAGGAGACGATGCAGTAGGCAATCAGCGTAACCACCACGGCGAGGAAGATGATGATGACCGGGGAGACCATGGCAGTCAGCCGTTTGATCCGGCCATCCAGTTCCTTGTCGTAGCGGCCGGCGGCTTTTTGCAGGGCGCGGGCGAGGTGCCCGGTCTGTTCCCCGACGCCGATGATGTCTGTCATGAGCGGTTGGAAATCGCCGGCGCGCACGAGGGCGGTGGAAAGCGGATCGCCGGCGGAGACGGCGTCGATGGCGCTGGCAAGCCGTTGCCGGAAAAAGGAGTTGGAAGTGCCGGTGACGAGGAGTTTCAGGGCCGAGAGCAGCGGAACGCCATTGGTGAGGAGATTCCCCAGAGCCTGGGTGAACGAAGCATAAAACCGGGTTTCCAGAATAGGCCCAAGGAGCGGAATATGAAGCTTGGCACGGTCCCACCAATGGCGGCCGGCGGTGGTGGCGATGGCCGCGCGGAAGGAGATGAGGGCTCCCGCTCCGCCCAGCAGCATCGTCCACAGGTGTTGGGTGCAGAAGTGGCTGAAGTCCAGCAGCAGCCGCGTGACGGCGGGCAACTGCTGTCCGGTTTTGGAGAGGAGATCGGTCAGCTGAGGGACGAGAAACAAGGTAAAAACCGCCATCAGCAAGCCACAGGCTCCGGCCATGAAGGCGGGATAGACCATGGCGGAGGTGAACCGGCGCTGCAGGTCCTGCAGCTGGGTCATGCTTTGCGCCATGCGGCTGAGCACGCCGCCCAGCGAGCCTGAGGCCTCCCCGGCAGCGACGAGGGAGGTGAAAAGATCGTCGAAGCTGGGCGATGCCAGCCGGAAGGAGGCCGAGAGGGTTTGGCCTTCGCTGAGATGCTGGCGGGAGAGCACGCTGACGCGCCGGATGGCCGGATCCTGCTGCTTCTCGGCCATCACCGTCAGGGCCTGCTGCACGGGCAGGCCGGCGTCAAGCAGGTCGGCCAGTTCGCTGGTGAAATAGATCAGACGGGTGCGGTTCAGCCGGGGGGCTCCGGCGCTGGCGCTACCGGCCGCGGGGGCGCCGCTGCGGCCGGCTTCCAGCAGATTGAGGGGCGCGAGCTGACGGGCCTCCAATTGCCGGTAGGCCTCGGCCCGGGTGGTGGCCTCGAGGGTGCCGCTGACTTTGCCGCCGGCGGCGGCGAGCGCTTGATAGGTGAACTGCGGCATGGGGCAGGGAGATGTCAGGGCTGGGTGGACTCGTGCGTGGCGGAGGTGACGGCGATCACTTCTTCGAGCGTGGTATCGCCGGCAATGACTTTCTGCCACGCACTCTCACGCATGGGAATCATGCCTTCCTCGGCGGCCTTGGCGCGCAGCGCGGCGACGGAGGCGCGGCTGGCGATGAGATCCTGCATGGCATTGGTGATCGTGCAGACTTCCACAATGGCCATGCGCCCACGGTAGCCGGTGCCGCGGCATTCCCGGCAGCCGACCGCCGTCAGGATATGGTGTTTCTCCGCAACCGGGAAGCCAAGGGTGCGGAGGTAGCCATCGTGGTGCTGGTGTTCTTCCGCCGGTTTGCGGCAGTGCGGACAAAGCCGGCGCACAAGGCGCTGGGCGAGAAAGGCGCGTACCGAGGAAGCGATCAGAAACGGCTCAATCCCCATGTCCAACAGACGGGAGATGCCTCCCACGGCATCGTTGGTGTGCAGAGTGCTGAAAACGAGGTGACCGGTGAGGGCGCCGCGGATCGCGATTTCGGTGGTCTCGAGGTCGCGCATTTCCCCTACCATGATCACGTTGGGATCGCCCCGCAGGATACTGCGCAGGCCGGCGGCAAAGGTGAGATCAATCTCCGGCTTCACCGCAATCTGGACCACTCCGTCGAGTTTGTTTTCCACCGGATCTTCAATGGTGACAATGCGCCGGTCCTTGGTATTCAGTTCGCGGAGAAAGGTGTAGAGGGTGCTGGATTTTCCGCAGCCGGTGGGGCCGGTCACGAGAATAATGCCATTGGGCAGGGCCAGCAGTTCACGGATGCGGGCTTCCAGGGCGGGGCCCATGCCCAGGCCGCCGAGGTCGAGCCGTTCCCGGCCCAGCAGGCGCAGGCTGACACTTTCGCCATTCACCGATGGGATGGTGGCGATGCGCACATCGACCCGCTGGCCATTGAGTTCGAGGTTGATGCGGCCATCCTGCGGCAGGCGGCGCTCGGCGATGTCGAGATGCGCCATGATCTTGAGGCGGGAGACAAGGGAGTTCTGCAGCAGCCTGACATCCTGAGGCACCGCCACTTCGTGCAAGGCTCCGTCCACCCGGTAGCGGATACGCACATCGTTTTCGAGGGGTTCGATATGAATGTCCGTGGCCCGCTCGCGGATGGCCTCACTGAAAATCTGATTGACGAAGCTCATGATGGTCGCCTCCTCATTGTCCTCCAGCACGGTGACCTCCTGACGCAGGGCATCGGTTTCGTTATGGCCGTTGCGGCCATCGATGAGGTCCTCGAAACGTTCCGCGCCCACTCCGTAACCTTGCCGCAAAGCCTCGATTATGCTGCTTCGGGTGGCCAGCCCCCAGGTGACATCCTGATCCACCACTTGGCTGATGGCCTGGCGGGCCTCGAGATCGAAGGGATCGCAGGTCAGGATTTCGATTTGATTTTCCCTCGCCTGGCCGGGCAGGAGGCGATGCCGCAGGGCAAAACGGGCCGGCATCCAGGAGTGGAGTTTCCGGCCAGGAGACACTGGTGATTGTTCCGTGAAGGACATGCCGAGGGAATCGGCCAGGGCACGGTAAAAGCCGGTTTCGTCGGCGAGGCAGCCGGCGTCGAGGACGGTATCCAACCAGCGTCCGCCCTGGGCGCCCGCGGTTTCCAGGGCGGTGGCGAGGGCCGCAGGATCCAGACATCCGCTCAGCCGGGCGGCCGCCGTGAGCAGATGTTCGACAGGGCGGTCGGCAGTCATGGGCACAGTGTTGAAAGGGTGAGGGTTATTATTTGCCGGCCGGCGCCGGAAGCGGACGTTCAAAGGATGGGAGGGCCAGCGGGAGATCAGGGAAGACCACCGCGGCATCGGCGCCGACGCCGGTGCGTTGATCCTCGCCCTGACTGACGGCGGCGGCTTCCATGCCATCTTCCACCACCACGGGCTGGATGAAGATCAGCAGTTCCTTGCGGCTTTTGGCAACCTTGGTGGACTTGAAGGCATGGCCCAGGACGGGAATGCGGCTGAGGATGGGCACCCCGGTGGTGGACTTCTCCTCGGTTTCGGTGATCAGGCCACCCAGGACCACGGTGGAGCGGTTGGCTACGGTGACCGAAGTGAGGAGCCTTTCCGTGCCGATGATCGGCACGCTGTTGTCGGAAATCTGCTGTTGGCCGACCACGGTGTCATTCACCTGGGCGATGGTGAGGCTGATCTCCCGGTTGCTGTTGATGAGGGGAATCACCTCCAGCTTCAGCACGACGTCCTGAAAGTCGATATTGGTGCGGACACTGTTGGAATTCGACAGATCACTGACGCTGCTGGTGGGCA
>JAYUWQ010000672.1:0-3567 GCA_043753485.1 bacterium | reverse complement strand
TCAGCGGCGATACCCTGATGCAGGACGGGATTGGGCGGAGTGACTTCCCGGACAGTGATGGCGAATTGCTCATCCAAGGCATTCAGGATAAGATCCTCACCCTTCCCGGACACTATCAGGTCTTCAGCGGCCACGGCCGGCCCACCACCGTGGGAGCGGAGAAGGCAGAGAATCCCTTCCTCCGATAACCCCGCTTCCCGTCTTGACCGCACCCTGACCGCCGATCAATACAACCGCTCCCTCCTCCCCGGCACCGCCCCAATAACTTAATAGCTCAATAACCAACAACTCCCCCTCCTTCCATGCGCATCCAAGCCTTCCGCGGTCTCCTCCCCCGTCCCGATCTCGCCGCCGCAGTGGCCGCCGTGCCCTATGATGTCGTCGATACCGCGGAAGCCCGCGCCCTCGCTGTGGGCCGCCCCTACGATCTCCTCCACGTGGACCGTGCGGAAATCGATCTTCCTCCTGACACCAATCCCTATTCCCCGCTGGTCTACGAAACCGCCGCGAAAAACCTGCAGAAGCTGATCGCCGACGGCATCCTGCAACGCGAAGCCGAGCCCGCACTCTATCTTTACCAGCAGGTCATGGATGGCCGCGCCCAGACCGGCCTGATAGCCGCCTGCCACATTGATGATTACGGCAACGACATCATCCGCAAGCACGAGAAAACCCGGCAGGTCAAGGAGGACGACCGCACCAACCTCGTCCGCGCCCTCAGCGCCCACACCGGCCCCATTTTCCTGACCTACCGCGACCGCGCCGACGTCAACGCCCGCATCGCTGAAATCCTGAGCACCGAAGCCCCGCTCTTCGACTTCACCGCGCCCGATGGCATCGCCCACAAAGTCTGGCGCGTGTCCGATCCTGCGCCTTTTGTCAACGCCTTCGCCGAAGTTCCCTTCAGTTATGTCGCCGACGGCCACCACCGCAGCGCCAGCGCCTGGCGTGTCGGCACCGAGCGCCGCGCCGCCAATCCCAACCACACCGGCGATGAGGACTACAACTGGTTCCTCGGCGTCCTCTTCCCCGCCCAGGAACTGAAAATCCTTCCCTACAACCGCGCCGTGCTCGACCTCAACGGCCTCGACCCCCGTGAGTTCCTCGCCGGCCTCGAATCCGCCGGATTCCGCCGCACCGAAACCACCCAAAAAACGCCCACGGCGCCCGCCTCGGTTTGTATGTATTTCCAAGGCAAGTGGCACCTCCTGAGCTGGGATACCGCCTTCCTCAACGACCCCGTGGAGTCCCTCGACGTCAGCGTCCTCCAATCCCGCATCCTCGCCCCGCTCCTCGGCATCGACGATCCGCGCACCAACGACCGCATCGAATTCATCGGCGGCATCCGCGGCACTGCCGAGCTGGAAAAGAAAGTCGACAGCGGTCACGCCGCCGTCGCCTTCAGCATGTATCCCACCACCGTCGACCAGCTCATGGCCATCGCCGACGCCGGCCAGATCATGCCCCCCAAGAGCACCTGGTTCGAGCCCAAACTCCGCTCCGGCCTCGTCGTGCAGACGTTTTGAAGCCTGCCAGTTACCCGGATTTTCCGGCGGCTATTTCCGGAAACCAATCCACTCAAAATGGAAGGGAAGTTTTTCAGCACCCGCCCTCCTGACATATTTTGCCATCAGCGCAGAATCAGGCAGTGGCGGTGGAAATTCCCTCAACAATCTGGAGGATAAACCGCCGCCTCTGTGTTGGCGTAATTTCAGTCCTTCCCAATGGACTCCGCTGGCCACGGGATTTTCCGGAAGCAACGCGAGAGATTCAGATGGACTGCATGCTCCTGCCAGAAATTTGATAGCCGATTCGTCAGGATTCCATTCCGCGGCAAGAAAAGCCAACCGGTTTCCGGCAAGATCGCCTTCCCGGAACGCAGATTGGCTGGAGGCCTTGTCGATAGAATTGGGAAAGGATGCCTGCATTTCCTCAAAGGCCGAAGAAATCTCCGCAAACATCATCCAAGCCAGCCGTTGCCTCACCTCATCGGAAAGACCGCCCTCCACTTCCCAGCAGTGCGAGATTTTTCCCGTCACCCTGACAGGTCCGTAGCGGCCGGACATGGACTGCGGCAGAAAGATTTTGAAAGTGCCGCCCGGCAGGCATTTGGCATTCTTTTCCCGTAACTCCCGAAGGAAGTCCGCAGGTCCATCCGGTATGGCATGTCCCCAGTTCACCCAGCCCAGCGCGTAGGTAAAACCCAGTTTCCGGACCGGATGGCTTGGGAAATATCGCTGCCCCGGCGCAGCATAATAACCCCTGCGGCGAAAAGGAGGGCCATGATGCCGACGAGCACGCGCCAAAGAAAACGGATCCGCCGTTTCATGCGGAATCGAGGTTGGGTTGAAGCAGCAGGGACACGACTTCGCGCGGGCAATTCCAGCGTAGTGGCAACGTGTCGCCAATTCCACGGCTGACATATAAGAGCTGGTTTTCCGGCAACTTAAACCGCCGGCCGTTCCATTTGTAAAACCAGGCTCCGGGAAAAGACCGGCCTGCCCGCTCCCACAGCTCCATCTGACACCCATGAAGATGGCCGGCAAAAATCACCGTGGAGCCAAGGGCTGCCTGGCCGTAGTCAGCGGGATTGTGGATCAGGCTGACCCTCACCACCACGGAGTTTTCCGGCGCTGGCGCTTGGATCCTGACATTGGCCCCATGGATCTCAAGGTCCTTCCATTGAACTGGATTTTCCCCGAGCCAATGGCCCCCGGCGGCTTCAATTGCCGTGCGCACCAAGTCCCGTCCGGTCCACAGGTCGTGATTGCCTTCCATGGCCACCACAGGCGCGATAACCACCAGCCGGGCGACTGCCTGGGATAGCGTCGAAAGCGCCCCGCGGCTTTCCACATAATCGCCGCCCAGCAAAATCAGATCCGGTTTTTCAAAGTCCACAGTGGCCAGCAAGGCTTCCATGCCCTGACTGGCACTGGCTTTCCGCCAATGAAAGTCCGAAGCATAGAGAATCCGGACCTCTGATTGGACGCCGCAACTCAAAGTTTCCCTGCGGATCAGCAAGGGATTGCGGTTTCCGATGTCCAGCAAAGGGACTTCCTCCGGACGCAAGGTGCAAGCCCGTGGACCTCCGTTCCGGGCGAGCAGTTGTTCGTACCAAAGCAGCGCCCCCAGACAACCCAGCGCCCAGGACCTTACCCAACCTTGTCCGCGCAAGCCTCCCGTCAGCATGAAAAACGCCAGAGGCAAAACCACGGTCATGACCGCAAATGTGCCGCCTTCCCGGAACACCAGTGTTCTGGACCTGGCGCACGGTGCAGGGACGTCATCCAGAGCTGCCGGAAATGCAAAAACCATCTGCGCTTCCACGATATAAAACCCGGCCGCAGTCAATAACAAAGCCGGCAGGAAATAGCCAAAACCAGGTGCCAGACAGCCTAAAAGCAGGCCAGGCAGGGCACCGGTCAAAGCCAGACCGTATTTCAGAAAACCCAGGCGCTGGAAATCCGCTTGGCCGTCAGGTGCCTTGCCATTTCTTAAAACTTTCAAGGCGGCCCGCATCCATTCTCCTCCGCTTCGGAAATCCTTCACCCGCCCCGTCCTCGCCAA
>JAYUWQ010000671.1:0-3568 GCA_043753485.1 bacterium | reverse complement strand
TGTCAGCGGTCACCCAAAGTGCACCACCTGTGGTCACTTCAAAGTGCACCACCCTTTTGGGACAAAACAAGCTCTTGGGAGCCCTGATTGAGGGGCATCTGGGGGCATGTCCAATGTCCTCAAAATGCCGTTTCAAAGCAGTATCCAAAATCTGGCAGCCCACGGCTGGTCGTTTCGTCGTATTGCCCGTGAACTCGGTCTGAACCGGAGGACGGTCGCGCGGTACCTCAGCGCGGCTTCAAAGTGCACCACTTCCGTGGCCGAAGTGACCACCGGCTCTGATCCGGTGTCAGGCCCGGTCGTTGCAGCAAAGGGCACCACTCCTGAGTCCGAAGTGACCACCGGCTCTGAGTGTCTGCCGGAGCGGGCCGATCCGGTTCCGGACTCAAAGTGCACCACCCCCGAACCCAAAGTGACCGCCGGCCCGGCGCCGGAAATTCCGCCGCCCGCAAAGCCTTCTCCGGTGGCCCTAACGACAGCGACCCGCAGCAAATGCGAGGCCTTGCGGGAGATCATTGTCCCGCTCTTTGAGAAGGGACTCACCGCTCAGCGCATCTATCAGGACCTGCGTCTGGAACACGCTTTCACCGGTGCCTATGAGTCGGTGAAGCGCTTCCTGGCAGGGTTGCGGGCCGCGGCTCCCGTGCCCGTGCATCGCGTGGAGGCGCAGCCGGGTGAGGAAATGCAGGTGGACTTCGGCCTGGGGGCGCCCGTGGTTGAAGCCGATGGCAAAAGCCGTCGCGCCTGGGTTTTCCGCTCCATCCTGAGCCACTCCCGCAAGGGCTACAGTGAAGCGGTTTTTCACCAGGACACCGAGACGTTCCTGCGCGTGATCGAAAATGCGCTGCGCCATTATGGCGGCGTGCCGCTGATCCTGAATCTGGACAACCTCAAAGCCGCCGTCATCAAGGCCCACTGGGTGGACCCTGAACTCAATCCGAAGATCGTCGCCTTCTGCCAGCACTATCACATCCACCTGCTGCCCTGCCGCCCCCGCACCCCGCAGCACAAGGGAAAGGTGGAGCGCGGCGTCGCCTACGTGAAGAGCAACGCGCTTAAAGGCCTGAAGTTCAGCAGCCTCGCGGCGCAAAATACCCATCTCCTCCAGTGGGAAAAGACCGTGGCCGACACCCGGCTCCACGGCACCACCCGGCGCCAGGTCCAGAGCGCCTTCGAGCTGGAAAAACCGCACCTTCAGCCGCTGCCGCCCGGCCTCTTCGCCTGCTACCGCGAGTCGCTCCGGCGGGTCGCGCGCGACAGCAGCGTGCAGGTGGACCGGGCTTACTATCAAGTCCCGCTGGAATACATCGGGCGCGACGTGTGGGTGCAAATCGAGAGCCGCAGCGTGCGTCTCTTCAACCAGCGGCGGGAACTCATCGCCAGCCACCTCCCGTTGCCGCCGGGCCGCTTCAGCAGCGTGCAGGGAGTCGGCGGATTTGACAGTAAAGGCATCGGAGCACGCAAGGCCGCTGAGCAGTGGCTGCGCCTGGCCGGCCAGTATGGCCCCCACGCCAAAGCATGGTCCGAAGCCGTCTGGAGCGCCCGCGGCATCGAAGGCGTGCGCAGCCTTATGGGCCTCGCCGGCCTCGGACGCAACCACAGCAGCAAGGCCATCGAGCAGGCGTGCGCCAGTGCCCACAACCTGGGTGCCCACAGGCTGAGCGACATCCATAACATCCTCAAGCAAGGCACCGCCACCCCCTGCCAGGAACTGCTCCCGTGGCCCGCAGAGCCATCACCGGACCATCACGCCGCCACCATCCCCTCAACCCACACCTCACCAAAAATGAACCCGTCAAACTCATCCTCACTAACGAAACCAAACGTCATCCGGGACCTCCAAACCTACAGCCAGTTTATCCATGCCACAGCCACCGCCGGCGCACCCTGAACACCAGCCGCCAGCAGCTAGCAACTAACTGCCGGCAACCATCCGCCTCCCATCCCATGAACCTGACCAGCCTCAAAACCCAGGCCCGCCAACTGCGCCTCTCCGGCCTTTGCGAGAACCTCGAACTGCGCCTCCACGAAGCCACGACCCATCAACTTCCTCACGCCCAGTTCCTCGAACTGCTCTTCCAGGACGAACTCAATATCCGCCACAGCCGCACCATTCATCGCCGCAGCCAGCAAGCCAGCTTCCGCGAACCACGCAGCCTCGACACCTTCGACTTCAGCTTCCAGCCCAGCGTCTCCCGCAGCCAGATCTACGCGCTGGCCACCAGCCAGTATATCCGGGAGCACCGCGACATCCTCTTTATCGGCCCCCCCGGAGTCGGCAAAAGCCACCTCGCCCAGGCCCTCGGACGCGAAGCCATCAAAGCCGGCCACACCAGCCTCTACCGCTCCGTCTTCGACCTCGCCCGCGACCTCGCCGACACCAGCCACCAGCCCGCCGAACGCGACAAAGCCCTCCAGCGCTACCTGCGCACCGACCTGCTCATCCTCGACGACATCGGCATGAAAACCCTCAGCGCCCAAGCCACCGAACACCTCCTGGAAATTATCATGCGCCGCTACGAAGTGCGCTCCACAATCCTGACCTCCAACCGCCCCGTCGACCAGTGGGGCCAGCTCCTTGGCGACCAGCCCACCGCCACCGCCATCCTCGACCGCATCCTCCACCGCGCCGAAATCATTCACATCACCGGACGCAGCCACCGCCTCCAGCAAGCCGTCGAGCAGCGCACCGGTTCCGCTGCTCCCTCTGCCGCAGAGCCCCCGCCCACAACCAAAAGCAAGAAGCCGGTAAAAGACCAGCCGTGAGCCCGCAAGGTCGTCCCTGGCGGCCCTGGCCCCCGGAGGCGTCCATTGGGGGCCAGCCCCCAAACCCCCGGAGTTTATCGCTTTGGATCACCGTTGAGTGGCATGGCTGGCAGTCCGGCCAAGCAGTGAAATCCCGCTCCCGTCAGGACGAAAGATCCCAACGGGAGCATGGGTGGACTCAACCGGCGAGCCCGGCAGCCGCTCAGGTCGCTCTCCAGCGTTGCCCTATCCTGCCGCCCGGCTCAACGGCCCTGAACGACGAAGCGTCACCGCGCCAGCAGGAAGATGATCCCACCCTTGCAAAACCCGCCCGCCCCACCATCAATTAAGTCCCAGGAGGTGGTGCACTTTGAAGTGACCAGGGGTGGTGCATTTTGAAGTGACCGCTGACATTAGATCCATGCCCTTGTAGAGGGACGCGACCTTCTCGGCGTAGCCATTGAACATCAGGGTCGGGCGCTTGAAAGTTTCGCCGATCCTTTGCTCCCGGGCCTGCGACCAGCGGGGATGGGAAACGTCAGGATTTACATTGGAATAGAAGCCATACTCATCAGGGTTGGCGCTGGACCATGTCGTGTCCGGCTGGCGGTCGGTCAGCATAATTTTGACAATGGACTTGAGTCCCTTGAATCCGTATTTCCAAGGCACCACCAACCGGACCGGCGCGCCATTCTGATTGGGCAGGGATAAAAACGCCATCGCCGCGTGGATGAACGAAAACGCGGCCCCTCGCGCCGCTGCGCTGCCGGCCGCGCTCGACACCCTCCGGCGCAAGGGCTGCCACTTATATCAAGTAGCCGGG
>JAYUWQ010000670.1:0-3570 GCA_043753485.1 bacterium | reverse complement strand
CGGGGTGCGGGTTAGGGGAAAATCTTAACTGCGCAGGAAAACCGGCAGAAATTTGATTTTTCTGCCCCGGAATCCGGGGTTTAGGGTAAGTTATTATTCCTCCCGGTTTGCGACGTGCCTGATTGGCGCTTCAGGGGGGGGGGATTTTTCTCAACTAGTTCAGCATGAATCGAAAATTTTCAAAAGCAGCCCTGATCACAGTGGGCTTGGCGGTGGTGGCAGGAATGGCAGGGTGGTTTTTCCTCCCATCGGACCGGACTGCCCTTATCGGAGAGCCCCGGAGTGGGTCCGTCCAACAGACCGTGTCGCCGGCGATGGTTATTCCTACGGGGAAAGCGGGTGAAGGCGCCGCGGTTCCGGTCGAGGCTGCCACTTCCTCCGGGGAGCGGGCCCACCCAGTTTTCATGGATTGGACCCGGCGTTATCTGGATGCGCCGAAGGCTGACCGGGCTGGATTGGTGGCGGAGGGCGTGGCCTTGGCCACCGCGCGCCGGCCGGAGTTTAAACGTCTGATTCAAATGAATCCGCGGCAGGCGCTGCAGGAAGCGGTGCCGATGGTGGTCCGGCAGGATCTGCCGGAAGCCGTGGTGGCCCTGCTCGAAGAGCGGGTCAATGGGCGGGGGGCGATCCGGGTTTACCAGGGAGTCGGCACCGACAATGCCTCTCCCGCCCAAGGGCATCGGGTGGTGGAACTGGCCACGGGCCAGACCTATGCCGCCTATGTCTATGGCCGCCGGGAGGAGTCGGTGCTTTGGGTTCCCAATGCTTCTGTCAACGGGGTGGCCATGGAGGTGGATCTGGCGGTGAATGAGGACGCCTACCGGCCTTTGGAAGTCGGGGAACGGCCGGACCCGGCTAAACCGGCGGTGGCAGTTTGCCCTGTCTCCGGCAAGACTTCGGCCGCTGAGGAACAGATCGGGGAAGCGATCACCGAAACCACGCCGGCGGTGGAGGCATACGGCGAAATTGTCTATCTCTGTGATGGCAGTCATACCGTGCTCCATGGACAGACTCTGATCCAGGGTGAAGGCAGCACTGGTGGGCCGGTGACGTTTACCGGCATCCTGCCCTCGGCTCCCACCCCATCCATTGGCAATGTGAAGGTGCTGGTGATCCCGATGACCTTTGCGGATCAGAATGACACACCGTCCACGGAGTCCACGCTCTATAATCTGATGCGCACGGTGGGCGATCATTATGCCAAGGCCAGTTACGGCAAGCTTACGTTGCTCTCCACCGTGACCCCGCCGGTGACCTTGCCTCACAACGAAGCATGGTATGTCCAGAAGGACACATCAAATGGGGGGAATATCGATGGATTGGGCCAGGAGCACTCCCATGCCCGGGCGGAAGCGCGGAAGTTGGGATTTGATGATGATGACTACGACTGCATTGTGGTCAGGCTGCGGGGCGGGGCGCGTCCGGCGGGGGGCTGGGGCGGGGGACGCAGCGTCTGGATATATGGCGATGGGGCAGACGTCACGGCGCATGAAGTGGGGCATGTCTTTGGCTTGGCCCATGCCAATTACTGGGACACCGCGGGCACCAGTGCCATCGGGACCGGCACCAACGGCGAATACGGCGGCTACTATGATGTGATGGGTGGCTTTGGGCTGCCGAACGGCCACTACAATGCGCAGGCCAAAAACCAGATCCGCTGGTTGCCGGCGGATTTTGTCACCGAAGCCACCACCAGTGGGCTCTACCGGATCCATGCGCAGGATCAGGCGATCCTCGATCCCGGCAAACGCTTTGCGCTCAAGATCCGCAAGGACAATCTGCGGACCTATTGGGGTGAGCTGCGTGGCGTGCACACGGGCAGCACCAATGAAACCTGGACCGATAACGGATTGATCCTCGGCTGGAAAAATCCGGGAGGGGGCGGGAACAACATTCAACTCATCGATACCACACCCGGTTCGTCGTTTGGAAAAACCGATGCCCCGATCAGTTTGGGCCGCACTTTTTCCGATACCGAATCCGGGATTCACCTGACAACTCTAGCGGTGAATCCTGCCACGGACACCAAACCCAAGAGCGTGGATGTCCAGGTTCATTTCGGGGATTTCACCGTCAATGCGGCACCTGTGCTGAGTCTCGCAGTGTCGGCAGCGGTAGTGCCGGTGAACGTGCCGGTGAGCTTCACTGCCACGGCATCCGACTTCGATGGAGACCTGCTGGCGTATTCGTGGCAGCATTTCGGGGATTCCGCCTACCGCACCATTTCCCCCAACTCCCCACAAATCACCCGCACCTTCACCGCCTCCGGGACCTACGTGGTGACCTGCACCGTGTCGGACATGAAAGGCGGCACGGCGGTGCGGAATCAACTGATCACGGTGGGCAACGGTGGCGGAAAATTCACCATCAGTGGCCGGGTCACCCAGGATGGGGAAGGGCTGGCAGGGGTAATCGTGAATGCCAAC
This sequence comes from bacterium, assembly GCA_043753485.1. Lineage (GTDB taxonomy): Bacteria > Verrucomicrobiota > Verrucomicrobiia > Verrucomicrobiales > V1-33 > CAIZWU01. The sequence continues at coordinate 1,144 of JAYUWQ010000670.1, read as the reverse complement.
TCCGCCAATGGGGTCATTACCGACACTGACGGCCGGTACCTGATTCCCAATCTCGCGGCGGGCACTTATATCATGACGCCGCTGCTGTATGGGTATGCTTTTACGGAACTCTTCAACAACAGCGCCGCCATCGGTCCGAATTTCAATGGTGCGGATTTCGAAGCCGCGGCGACTCCACGCCTGACCTTGTCGGCCAGCGTGCCGGTGACGGCGGAGGGCAGTGCGGTGGCGGGCAAGTTCCGGCTCAGTCGGACAGGCGATGCCTCGCAGGCCCTGGTGGTCAATGTCACCTCCCTGAGCGGCAATGCCGCGACGGCTGACTACACCCTGCTTCCGGTGCCAGGGGCGGGTTCCCAGGGGTTGAGCACCCTGACGATTCCCGCAGGACAGGATTTTCTGGAGGTTGCCGTCACGCCGGTGAATGACAGCGCGGCGGAAGGGCCGGAAACCCTCATTCTGACTCTGGCGGCAGGGAATGACTATCTGATCAGCGGCAATGCGGAAGCCACGGTCATGCTCGACGATAACGATACCGCCCTGCCGCGGGTGAGCCTGCTGGTGGGGGAAGCCAAAACGACGGAAGGCACCGCCGGCCCGGCGACGGCGCGGGTGGTCCGGACGGGTTCCACGGCCGGTCCTCTGACGGTCGCTTACACCGTCGCTGGCAGTGCCGGGGCAGCGGTTGATTATGCCGGCCTGACAGGGGCCGTCACTCTTCCGGCAGGTGCTGCGGAAGCCTTGATTTCCGTGTTTTCCGTCAATGATAGTGCTTCGGAGACCATCGAGACCGTGGAACTGGCCCTGAATTCCAATGCCGCTTACGTGACTGACCCCGGTTCGCTCAAGGCCACTCTCTCCCTCGTGGATGATGACCTCCAGATTCTGAATGTTATCGCGAGCGATGCCGCAGCGGCGGAGCGGGATCTCAGTATCGCGGGCACTGCCGCGGATACGGCCGCGTTTCTGATCACCCGCACCGGCGATACGACTCTTCCCCTCACGGTATACTATGCCATGGCGGGCAGTACTTCCGGCTCCACCGCGACTGCGCTGCATGGGGTAGATTACGAGGCATTGCCCGGGGTGCTGGTGATTCCGGCCGGTCAGAGCCGCGGGGCGGTGACCATCCTGCCAAGATGGGATG
>JAYUWQ010000669.1:0-3578 GCA_043753485.1 bacterium | reverse complement strand
CCTTGATTCCTGCTCCTGCCCTGACCTTCAACACCCTCAACCGGCCCCCCCACCGCGTTTCCGCCGTCGTTCCATCCGCCCGCCCAGACTGACCCCGGATGCTACTACCCGCCCCGCCTGCTGCCACCCTACTGCCAATACCTCCTTCAATGTCCCATGTGAATCCTCTTGCTGTCCTTTGGGCACATGTCGTTGACAATCTGCGGACCAGGATCACCCCGGACGCCTTCGACCGATGGTTCTCCTCGCTTTGCCTGACGGAAGCCAATGATGAACGGGTCAGGATCATCGTCCCGGATTCCATCCATCAGCTTTGGATCGAGATGAATTATCTGGTTCCATTGAAGGAATCATTCCACGCCATCACGGGCATCATGCCCTCGCTCGAATTTCTGGCCGGGGAATCCACCGCACCCATTTTCGCAGCCGCTCCGGTGAAGGTCCGCAAACCGGCTGCGAAGCCCGTAAAAGTGGAGCCAAGTCCCGCCCCTCCCCTGTTGGAGATTACTCATTCCGGCCTGCCGGACGCCGAACCACCGGCCCCGCTTCCGGACGGCGGTTTCGAAACCACCGCCGCCGCAGTCCAGTCCACCAGTGAAACAGACGAGCGCCTCAGCCCGAAACATACCTTCAACACGTTTGTGGTCGGGGCCAACAATCAGTTCGCCCACGCCGCCGCCTCCGCCGTCGCCCAACGTCCGGCGCGGGCCTATAATCCATTGTTTTTCTACGGCACCACCGGACTCGGTAAAACGCACCTGATGCATGCCATTGGAGCCCATATCAGGGAGACCCGGCCCAAAGCGCGGGTGCTTTATATCACCAGTGAGGAGTTCACCAATCAGTTCATTGCGGCCCTCCAGGAACACTCCCTGCCCCGCTTCCGCAAACGGTTCCGCCAAGCCGACGTCCTGCTGATCGATGATGTGCAATTCCTTGCCGGCAAGGAACGGTCCCAGGAGGAATTCTTCCATACGTTCAATGCCCTCTTTGATGGCAATAAACAAGTCGTCCTCTCCAGTGACTGTCCGCCTTCAGAAATGCGGAATCTGGAATCGCGCCTCGCCTCCCGCTTCGAGTGGGGCATGATGGCTGAAATCACGCCACCAGACGAGGAAACCCGGGTGGCGATCCTGCGGAACCGGGCGGTCTCTCTCCGCGTGGACGTGCCGCCCAACGTCATCGACTACCTCGCGTCCCGCATCCGCAGCAATGTGCGCCGCCTGCACGGTGCTCTGTTCCGGGTAGCTTCCTGGATTTCCCTGCATGGCCCTATCTCCATCGCCCAGGCCGGCGATCTCCTGCGCGACCTCCTGCAGGAGGAATCCCGGCAGTCGATCACCATCGACAAAATTCAAAAAACGATCGCAGAAAGCTACGACATCCGTCTGGCTGATATGACCAGCCGCAAACGCCCGGCCAACATCGCCTTCGCCCGCCAGGTCGCCATGTATCTGGCAAGGGAACTCACCAGTTCTTCCTATCAGGAAATCGGCGATGCCTTCGGTGGCCGCGACCATGGCACCATCATGCATGCCTGCCGTAGTATCGATGCCAAAATCAAAGAAGAGGAAAGCATCCGGCTCAAAATTGAAGGCCTCGCGACCTCGATGCGGCGGGCGCTCTGAACGGTCGGAGTGGAATTGGGTTCAGGGGACGTAGAGGACCTATGTCGGTCCGCGACACCGGCGCCCGGGCCGCGCTCATGGCGTGGAAGTATATCGGGCCGCTGAATGAATCGCGTTGCCGGAGCCATCCCGCCAGACCGAGATCAGCCAGTTTTCCCCCACTTTGGGACGCGTCCCGCTGTAAACATAACGGCGACGTCCGATCCTCACCTGACCTCCGCGGTCGTGGGAGCCCGGCCGGCCAGCCAATAGATGAGCATCAGAGAGTACCACGATACTTCCATCGCGGGTTTCATTCTCCACCACTTCCGCCACCCGTCCCAGCCAGAGGGCCTGAGGCACCTGTCCCTGGGCCGCCTTTGCGGCGTTTTCCAGGATACCGCTTTTCCCTGCGGTTTCGATCTGCTGCTTGATTTTATGGACCATCGGGCCCAGCCGGGCATCTTCCCCCAGCCTCCGTTCTATTTGGTAGGACCGATTCAGTTTCTCCATCCATCCGATGCCGAAAAGCAGGAAAATGGCGGAAACGGCGATCACCCCCCAACGGAAGGCCGGCAATTGCCAAAAAGGCAATAGCGGCAGGGGGGCGACCGGGGAAACGCGGGCCATACGGAATATAAAAAGCTGGGAACCGGAACGGAACTCAGGCGATCGTGGTGCAGGCGCGGAACTCGGCGAGACGGGCCGCCGCTTCATCGCTGGTCAGGGCCGCCAGACGTTTGACCCCGAACTCCTCGCAGGTGAATGAAGCCAGGACACTGCCATAGACCACGGCCGCGGACAGGTCGGCGAAGCTGAACTCGCGCTTGCCGAGGCAGGCCAGGTGACCCGCCACCCCGCCCGCGAAGGTATCGCCCGCCCCGGTCGGATCGGCCACGTTCCGCAAGGGATAGGCGCAGGTCATGAACAGCTGGTCCGGTCCAAACAGCAGCGCTCCATGCTCACCCTTTTTCACCACCACATACTTTGGCCCCATGGCTTGCAGCTTGTGGCCGGCATTGATGAGGTTGCTGGTCTCCACAAAGAGCTTGGCCTCATCCTCATTGATCACAAACAGATCCACTTTCCCCATCAGCTCAATCAACCGGTCCCGGGCAATATTGATCCAGAGGTCCATGCTGTCGGCGATCACAAAGGGGCGGCCGGTGCATTGTTTCAGGACATCCAATTGATTATCCGGGCTCATATTGGCGAGGAGCAGCACCTTGACCGCTGCCGCGGCCGGATTCAGCCTGGGATTGAATTGTTCCAGCACATCGATGGAAACCGACAGCGTTTCGCGGTGGTTCATGTCATCATGATAGCGGCCCGTCCAACGGAAGGTCTTGCCCCCCTCCACCACTTCCACGTTATCCAGATCGATCCCATGACCGGTCAACAACGCCCGGTGCCCGGCCGGGAAATCGGAGCCCACAATGGCACAGAGTTGCACCGGAGTATTCAGCCCCGCCGCCAGTGCCGCATAGGAGGCGCTGCCTCCCAGCAACTCATGATGAATCTCGCTGGAGGTGTGAATGGAATCGAGGGCGACGGAACCGGAAACAAGGACTGACATGGTGGGAAGATAAGAGCTGAGGCTGGGAAGCGGAATCGGAGACCCTGTCCTTAGCGTGACCGCTCCTCGGCTTCAACCTGAAATGCCCGCGCCTGCGCCAGTTGATCCACACAGGCCCGGGTATAAGCCGCCGGATCCACCGCCAGCAAAATGCCGCTGACAATCACCACGCGCTGCGCCCCGGAGGCAAACACGCCGGCAAGATTCTCCTGCTTGATGCCGCCGATACAGAAAACAGGAACCCGGACCTGCTCATAAACCGCACGGATTTCTTTGGTGCCGATCGGAATGTAGTCGGGTTTGGTCGGCGTGGCGAACAACGGGCCGAACCCCAGGTAATCGGCGCCCTGCCCGGCCCCTTCGTGCGCCTGGAGGAGGCTGTGGGAGCTTTTGCC
>JAYUWQ010000668.1:0-3580 GCA_043753485.1 bacterium | reverse complement strand
CCTGATCACCGGCACCCTGCCTGCTCCCGTCATCCCCCCTGCCGCCGTCACCACTCCAGCCCAACACCCCGATTACCGGACGGCTCTCACCAAAGCGGAAGCAGCCCGTCAGGCCATCAATCTGGCCAGGGCCAACCGCTGGGAAGACCTTACCGTCGGGGTCGGTTACGAGCGCAGCCAAAACGATGACGCCGGTGCCGGCATGGAACGGGACAACATCGCTGTGCTCCGATTCTCCCTGCCGCTTCCGCTGAAAAAACACAACGCCGGACATCTTGCCGAAGCGGTCGCCACGGCGGAACGCACCACGCTTGAGGCCACCGCCACCGCGGCCCGCCTCCGCGCCGAAGCTGCCGCCGCCCTTGATGAAATGAAAGCATTCACCGCCATTCATCTGGAAACCACCAACAAGCTCCTGCCCCAGGCAGAGACCCTCGAAAACCGCTTCAACCAATTGCAAAAAAACGGTCAGGCCACCTTGCCCGATGTCCTCCGCGCCCGCCAGCAGCGGCTGACCCTGGAATCCGCCGCCCTCGACGCCCGACGCGATTTCCATCTGGCCCGCCTCCGCTATCAAGCCGCCAGCGGTCTCTGAACTCCTCCCTTTTCCCTCCATGAAACCCATTCTCTGCCTGCTTCTCCTCACCCTCCCGGCTTTCGCGGAGGCCGATCCTGCCAAGCTCGCCAACACCGTCATCCTCGACGCCACCGCCGTGAAAAACCTCGGCATCGAAACCGCCGAAGCCGAAGAAACCGCCTTCGAGGAAACGGTTTTCGCCCTCGGCCGTATCGCGGTCCTGCCTGGCAAAAGCGCTATTGTCAGCAGCCGGATTCCCGGACGCATCCACTCCCTGCTGGCCCGGCCCCACGTGCCGGTCAATCAAGGCGATGAACTGCTTTGGATCGAAAGCCGCCAACCCGGCGACCCGCCTCCGGTGATCATGATCGAAGCGCCCTTGTCCGGGCTGGTATCGGAAGTCCATGTCGCCCCCGGCCAACCGGTGACGGCGGACACCGACCTGCTGGAAATCGTTGACCTCGACACCGTGGAAGCCGCCGCCGCCGTCCCTGAACACCTCGCCGGAAAACTCTCGCCCGGCCAGAAAGCCCGCCTCCGCGTCGGCGCGGCCGGCGACACCGTCTATGAGGCGGACCTCGTCCACCTCGGAGCCGCCGTCGATCCCGTCACCGGCACCCTCGAAGCCGCCTTCCACGTCCCCAATCCCGAAGGCCGCCTGCGCCCCGGCATGCGCGCCGAGTTCTCCATCGTCACCAGCCAGCGGGAAGGCGTGATGACGATCCCCCGCAGCGCACTCCAGGGTGATGCCACCAACCGCTTCGTCTTCGTCAAGGATTACGATCTCCCTGACGCATTCGTCAAAACCCCCATCGCCACCGGAGCCAGCAACGATCAGTCCATCGAAGTCCTCTCCGGCCTGCTCCCCGGCGACGAAGTCGTCACCAAAGGAGGCTACTCCCTGGCCTTCGCCGGCAAGGGTAGCGTCTCCCTCAAGGAAGCCCTCGACGCGGCCCATGGCCACCCCCACAACGAGGACGGCACGGAAATGACCAAGGAACAACAAGCCGCCAAAGCCGGCAAATCCGCCGACGGGCATGACCATGAACACGGCCTTTTCGAGGCTCCCCTGACAAAACTCTTCGCCGCCACCACCGCCCTGCTGCTGGGCTTGTTATTTCTCCTCAGCCTGAAGCGGAATCCCCAACCGGAGGCCGGGACATGAATTCAAACGGCATGCTCCCAGGGATTGATGACAACCGCCCCGCTCCTGACGAAATCAACCGCATTCCGGGTAACCATGATCAGCCCATGTTCCAATGCCGTCGCCGCTATCATCATATCCGCCTCCGGGAGTTTTGCCGTCGGCGCGATTCTTCCCCAGGCATCCGCTTCCTGCACCGTGAAGTCCAGGATCCGGGGACCAAATTTCAGCAGCCGCCGCTCCAGCCACACATCCAATTTGGCTGCCCCCGCTTCGTTTTTGAGACGAAGCGCCTCCACCCCGCGACGTATCTCCCCGAAGGGAATCACGCTCACATACAGCCTGCAATCCCTATGATTGCGCAACCATTCCATCGTTGCGGGATTGGCTTTTTTCCCTTCATGAATTCACAGACAACATTGGTGTCCAACACATATCCGGCCTCGTTCATGGATCATCGAATTGGATTAATGGACGTTGGGACACCGGCTTATTGCGGAGATCGTTCCGGTCAAAAAGCCGGGCACCCTCTTCATCCATTTCCGGAATGGCGAGCAGGTGTTCCACAAAAGAACGGTTCAGCTCCAGGTCATGGTCCTTCAGACAGAGGGAATCCAACAGAATCCGGCGATGTTCTTCCTCTGCCGACACGCCATGGGCAACGGCGCGCTCCTTCAGAGCGCGGACGATCCGTTCATCCACTTTTCTGACTAATAGCTGTGCCATGCCGCAAAGTGCAAGCAATGCTATCACGGGTCAAGCCTTTTCAAATAACTGAGCCTCCCCTTCCCCGCCCGCCCCATGCTCAACGCCCTCATCCGATTTTCCCTCCGCCAGCGCCCGCTGATCCTCGGCGCGGCCCTGCTGTTGCTGGTCTTCGGCATCCACACCGCCACGCAGTTGCCCGTCGAAGTCCTGCCGGACATGACCAAGCCGACCGTCACCATCCTGACGGAATGTCCCGGCCTCGCGCCGGAGGAAGTGGAAGCCCTCGTTTCCCAGCCGATTGAAAGCTCCGTCCAGGGCGTCGGCGGACTGGACCGCCTGCGCTCCAACTCCGATGTCGGCCTGTCCCTCGTCTTCGCTGAATTCGCCTGGGGCACCGATATCTACCGCGCCCGGCAACTGGTCCAGGAGCGACTGCAGTCCGTCCTCAATGCCCTGCCCGCCTCCGCCAAACCCGGGCTCACTCCCGTCTCTTCCCTGATGGGCGAAATCCTGCTGGTCGGCCTCCGCAACAAGGACCAGACCATCGCCCCGATGGACCTCCGCACCCTTGCGGACTGGACCATCAAACGCCGCCTGCAAAGCATCGGCGGCATCGCGGAAGTCCTCACCATCGGCGGCGGCGTCAAACAAATCCACGTCCAGCCCGATCCCCTCCGCATGGCCGCCCTCGGCGTCACCCTTACAGAATTGGAGACGGCCGTCAGCCAGGCCTCCGGCAATGCCACCAGCGGTTACCTTCAGGCCGGCCCTCAGGAAATCATGGTGCGCAATCTGGCCATGACCACCAGCCTGGATGAGCTGCGCCGCACCATCGTCAAAACCACCGGCGACCGCGCGATCCTGCTCTCAGACCTCGCCACCGTGGCCTACGCCGTGCAGACCATGCGGGGCGATGCCAGCATCGCCCTCGCGGGTGATCAAACCGGCACCATGGGCGTGGTCCTCAGCATCGACAAAGCCCCCGGCTTCGACACCCTGAAGCTCACTTCCGAAATTGAAAAAGCCCTTGAGGAACTCCGCCCCACCCTGCCTCCCGGCGTGGAAATAGGCATCATGTTCAAGCAGGGCGACTTCATCGAAAGCGCCATCGGCAACCTCAAGGAAGCCATCCGCGACGGCGCCATCATGGT
>JAYUWQ010000667.1:0-3587 GCA_043753485.1 bacterium | reverse complement strand
GGGCGCCCAGCGAAAGCAGGCGTTCCACTGGATTGAATAACGCGGCGGGGCGGTCGTCCTGCGACAGCCATTGTTCGATCAAAAGGTTCTCCGGCATTCCGGGCAGCGCATCGGACAGCAGGCCCGGCAGGCCCTGAAAGGTGCTGCGGTTCAAGTCCGGGAAACTGAACACTCCCGGGCGCAGGGGCAGGTTGAGTGGACTGATTTCGATCCCTCTCCTGAGAAATCCCGGATCGTATTCGAAGGAGGCGAGCCTGCGGGCGGCGTCCCAACTCACCGCGCCGACGGTTGCGCCGTAAAGTTGGATCGACGCAGCAGTTATGGGAGGCGCGGTGGTCACGGGTCGGGAAAGGGGAGCCGGGCGACTCATGGTTGCTGGGCATCGCCCCAAGCCGCAGGGGGCTCAGGTTGGCGCCGGGGTTTGGAGGCATAACGGCGGCTGGGAGCCTGCCGCAGACCCGCGAGAGCCAAGGGACTCGGAACGGGGTCCGGCAGGAATTGATTCCACTGGTCCAAGGCACCAAGGGTCCTCATCAGACCGATCAAGGTGGCGAGGGTGGCCCCTTGGCCGTGCTCCACTGCGGTGATGGTGCGGCGCGACAGGCCACTTTGGAGGGCCGTGGTTTCCTGGCTTAAATTCAGTTCCAGGCGGCGGCGTTTCAACCGGCGTCCCAATTCCTGTTCAATTTGTGAGGTAGTGAGGTGGATCATTAGTTGAGCAATAAACTACGCGTTAAGACCGAAAAATGACTAATTAAAGCGTGAAATTGCTCAAATTAAGAGTATTGTTTAAATGTGCGGAAATATGCGCGTAATAACTATAATTGAGTGAATATGAGCAATTAATTGTCCGTTTAGTGGGAGCGGTCCCGCTAGTTGCTGCCGTGCGGAACCGGCGGGAATTCGCCCCGGAAGGCAGGGCTGGTAATGAGGGCGATGAGCAAATCGCGGAAGCGGACCTGGCGGCCGCCGCTCTGTTCAACCAAGCGGTGCGCCGATTGTTTTTCGGCGGCGGTCAGGCCCCGTCCGAGAGCATAAGTCATCAGTCGTTCCGCAGTGTGGTTCACGATGCGGCCGCCTTGTTCCCTGATCAGCCAGTCGCTGAGATCCGCCGGCTGGTGCAGGACGGTTCCGGTGAAGGTGGTGGCGGTCTGGTCTTCGACCGGGGACCCGGCGGGTCGTCCGATGGCGTCGAAGGCTTCGAGGGGGAACCCGAGGGGATCGATCGCCCGGTGGCAGGCCGCACAGGCGGGGTCGGCGCGGTGCCGTTCGAGGGTGGCACGGACGCTGTGCAGGCCGGTGACCGTCGCGTTGGGTTGCAGGGTCGGAACATTGGGCGGGGGAGGCGGCGGTTCGAGCCCGAGCAGCGCTTCGAGGATATATTTGCCACGCAGCACCGGGGAGGTCCGGTTGGGATAAGACGTGAACATCAGCACCGCCGGTTGGCCCAGCAGACCGCGGCGGTTGGGATCAGGCATCATTACTTTTTGGAAACCGCCACCGGCGGGGAGTTCCTTGAGCCCTGACCATGCCGCCAGGGGCGCGTTGAAGAAGGCATAACCGGCATCCAGCAGGCGGAGTATGGGTTCGTTTTCCCGCACGAGGTGGAGGAAAAACGCTTCGGCACTTTGCTGCATGGCCCCGCGGATTTCCGGGGAAGCTTGCGGGAAAAGAGTGCGGTCGGGTTGGGCGGCGGTGGTATTGCGCAGCTGGAGCCATTGACCGGCGAAATTTTGGGCGAAAGCTGCGGAGCGGGGGTCCTCCAGCAGACGGCGTGTGGTGGCCGCGAGACGAGCCGTAGTCCAAGGCGTTTCACTTTCGCGGAGCAGGGTTTCGTCCGGCAGGGTGCTCCACAGCAGATAACTGAGACGGGCCGCGGTGGCGTAGGCCCGCTGGGCGGGATCGCTGTGAACGGGGTCCGGCAGAAAAAGAAAATGAGGTGAGGTGAGGATCGCCTCGATGACGATGGTGAGGGCCTGGTCATCGCGCAGCCCGTGGGCCATGGCTTCGCCGGCCAGGGTGGTGAGCCGGAGGTATTCGTCCGGAGCCAGCGGGCGGCGCCAAGCGTGGCGGCCTAAGGTGCCCAGGGCTTGTCCGGCCCAGCTGATACGCTCCTTCCGGGATGCTTTGGGGGCAGGCAAGGGACCGAACCGTTGGATAAAAAAAGTGGTGGGGGAAGTGTCTCCTTCCAGCGGGCCTTCCAGGAAAATATCCTGGACCAGCAGGCGGCGGATGCGCCGATGGGGATCGCGATGGGTGGGATCGTTGAAGGGATTGGCGAGACGGAAGGACAGGGTGGAGGCTCCAGCCGGCAGGTCCACCAGAGCGGCTAACTCACCCGGACTGGTGCGCTGGGTCGTGCGCAGGGATTGCGGGGCGGACTGCATCAAGGCCACCTGCACGGGTTCGTCTCCGGCCTGGTGGGCGTAGGCGCGCAGGGTGAATCGATAACTCCCGGCAGCGGGGAGCGTGATGGCCACGTGGACCGGGTCTGCTGATGCGGTTTCATGCTGCGCCTCCGCATCCGGGGATGGGCCGCCGGAGCCGGTGAATTCCTGCGGCAAGTAACGGCGGACACTGACCGGGACCGGAGGCGGCAGCAGGGCACGGCGTACCGTGTCGCGGGTGACGGTGACATAACGTTCGAGCGCAGCAGGCGGCAGCGGCTGAAGGTCGGCATTGTTGTCGAATCCGTGAGCGGTTTCCTCATCGGGAAGATCACCCAGGGCAGGTGCCAGCCCGAGCAGGTCGTTGAGGGAATTCGTGAATTCCCGGCGGTTGAGCCGCCGGAAACGAGGGGTGCAGGATTTGTCAGGAATGGAGGCCTGCCAGGTGAGCAGGCTGCGCTCGAAGGCCTCGCGGGCCTCTGCGGGCGGGGCAGGCTTGTCGTCAGGAGGCATGGTCCGCAGGAGGACATGGCGGCGGATTTTATCCCATTGGATTTCAGTCAGGCCCTCTGCCGTATCCATCACGAAACTGCCCTTGGAGGCTCCGTCACCGTGACAATCATAACACCATTGCCGGAGAAACGGCAGGGGGGCAGCTGGGGCCGCCAGGGCCGCGGGTGGACTGGCCGGGGGATGCGGCGTGGTGGCTTCGATCAGGAGGTGGGTGGTCCACACCGAGAGCGCAGCCACTGCGAGAACCGGCAGGCCTTTCCAGAGTAGCAGGCGGGAGGAAGCAGGCATGGGCAATCAGAGCCAGCGGCGGTGGCGGAAGTAATAGACCATGCCCAGTCCGAGGAGTATGAAGATGGCCCACACCAGCGGGTAGCCCCAGGCTTGATCCAGTTCCGGCATGAATTTGAAATTCATGCCATAGACGCCGGCGAGAAACGTGAGGGGCAGGAAAATCGTACTGATGGCCGCGAGCACTTTCATGATTTCATTCATGCGCTGGCTCAGGATGGCGTGGTGATACTCCCGGATGCCGGTCACGGCTTCCCTCAGGTGGTCGGCAGTCTCGATGGCACGCCAGCTGTGGTCATAGAGATCGCGCAGAAACGGTGTCAGGCTGTCGCTGATGAGATCGCTTTCACTGTGCTGCAGCCCCACGGCCACTTCCCGGATCGGGCGGATTGTGCGGTA
>JAYUWQ010000666.1:0-3589 GCA_043753485.1 bacterium | reverse complement strand
TGCAGGCCGCCCGATGGACTGCGCTGGGCCATGGGACCGGTTACGTGCATTCCTTCAATGGTCCGCAGTCCCTGTTTGCCGACACGATCCGGTCCATGCGGGCGCTGGTGGTGAGCTGGCAGCTGGGCCACAAATTCATGGGCGAGGGCGACCGGGAGATCAATCTGCTGGGCCGGGCGCTGCAGCACGCAGAGACCACCAGCAAGTACAACGTGTGGTTCGGGCAGGGCCGCGATACTTATGACATCCGCGGGCGGGTGGCGCATGAGTCGATTTTCAACCTGACGGACAAGGCCTACCGCTGTCCTTCCACCCAGCAGGGTTACAGTCCCTTCAGCACCTGGACGCGCGGGCTGGCGTGGATTCTGTGCGGTTATGCGGAACTGCTGGAGTTTCTCCTGACGCTTCCGGTGGAAGCCCTCGAAGCCTTTGGCGGGGCGGACCAGTGGCTGACGCTCTGCCGCGAAATCGCCAGCGCGACGGCTGATTTTTATCTGGAGCATACCCCCACCGACGGGGTGCCCTACTGGGACACCGGCGCTCCCGGCCTGGCCAAGCTCGGCGACTGGCGGAGTGCTCCGGCGCAAATCGAAAATGACCACGAACCCGTCGACAGCAGCGCCGCGTGCATCGCGGCGCAGGGGCTGCTGCGGCTGGGCAGGATCATCGGCGGGGAAACCGGTGTGCGTTATTACCAGGCTGGACTGACGACGGCCCGCACGGTGCTGAGCGAACCCTATCTGTCCAAAGACCCCGCCCATGAAGGCCTGATCCTGCACTCGATCTACCACCGGCCCAATGGCTGGGATCACATCCCTCCCGGCAGCAAAATCCCGCGCGGGGAATCCAGCATGTGGGGTGACTACCACGCCCGTGAGCTGGCGCTGCTGATCCAGCGGCTGGGGCAGGGCGGGACTTATCTGAAGTTTTATCTTTGATTTCCATGCCTGATCTCCGCCAGTTTTCCATCCATACCATCACCAACAAACCTTGGCCGGTGGAGCGTTGTATCAATGCTTATGCCGCAGCGGGCGTGGGGGGGATTACCTTGTGGCGGTATAATTTCGAAGGGCGTGATCCGGCGGCGGTGGGACGGCAGATCCGGGAGGCCGGGCTGGTGTGCACGGGCCTGGCGCGCGGAGGATTTTTCCCGGCGGCGACCGCCGCGGGGCGGCAGGCGGCGGTGGATGAGAACAAGCGGGCCATCGATGAGACGACGGCTTGTGGGGCTCCGGCGCTGGTGTTGGTCTGCGGAGCGGTGCCGGGGCAGGCGTTGGAGGAATCGAGGAAGCAGGTGACGGAGGGGATAGCGGCTTGTTTGGAGCACGCCCGGGCGGCGGGAGTGAAGCTGGCGATCGAACCGCTGCATCCCATGTATGCGGACGACCGGTCGGCGATTGTGACCACGGGGCAGGCCAATGATGTTTGTGAGGCGCTGGGGAGTCCGCCGGAAGTGGGGATTGCCCTGGATGTCTATCACACCTGGTGGGATGCGGCCTTGGAAGCGGAAATCCAGCGGGCCGGGGCCGCGTGCAGGCTTTTGGCCTATCATGTCTGCGACTGGCGCACGCCCACGGAGGATCTGCTGAATGACCGGGGACTGATGGGAGAGGGCTGCATTCCCCTCCTGAAAATCAAAGGCTGGGTGGAGGCGGCGGGCTTCCGGGGTTTTGATGAATGCGAGGTCTTTTCCACCCGGCGCTGGGCGCAGGACCAGGACGCGTATCTGGCGGAGATCGTATCGGCTTATCAAAAATACTGCTGAACCAATTTTAAACTTATGATCAAAAAAATCGGCATCATCATGAACGGCGTCACCGGACGCATGGGCACCAATCAACACCTTGTGCGATCCATCGCGGCGATCATCAAGGAAGGAGGAATCAAAGTTTCGGATGAGCTGACGATCATGCCTGATCCGATCCTGACCGGACGCAATGAGGTCAAGCTGAAGGAATGCGTGGCGAAGTCAGGCTTGGATCTGCCGGTTTCCACGGATCTGGATGCGGTGCTGGCGAATCCGGATTATCCGGTTTTTTTCGATGCTTCCCTGACGCAATTGCGCGGAGGCTTCGTGGAGCGGGCAGTGGCGGCGGGCAAGGCGATTTATTGTGAGAAGCCCACCGCGACCAATCTGGCGGAGGCCCTGCGGCTGGCGGAACTGGTGGAAAAGGCGGGAGTGAAGAACGGAGCGGTGCAGGATAAACTCTGGTTGCCGGGCATGCTGAAATTCAAGGCGCTGCGCGACGCCGGATTCTTCGGAAAGATCCTGAGCGTGCGCGGTGAGTTTGGTTATTGGGTATTCACCGGGGAAGATCCGGCCCAACCCGCCCAACGGCCTTCGTGGAACTACCGGGAGGAGCATGGCGGCGGGATCATGATCGATATGTTCTGCCACTGGCGCTATCTCTTGGACAATCTGTTCGGCAATGTGAAGCGGGTCAGTGCCATCGGCGCGACCCATATCCCCGCGCGGGTGGGGGAGGATGGGAAACCTTATGCGGCCACGGCGGACGATGCCGCTTACGGGACGTTTGAACTGGAGGGAGGCATTCTGTGCCACCTGAACAGCTCGTGGTGCGTGCGGGTGCGGCGGGATGATCTGGTGACGTTCCAGGTCGATGGCACGGAAGGCAGTGCGGTCTTTGGCCTGCGGAAGTGTTATACCCAGAGCCGGGCGGAAACCCCGCGGCCGGTGTGGAATCCTGACATGGAGCAGCCGATCAATTTCTTCGAAAGCTGGAAGGAAGTGCCGGATGCGGCAGGCGGCTATGAGAATGCCTTCAGGATCCAGTGGGAGCTCTTCCTGCGCCACGTGGTGTGCGGCGACGCCTTCCGCTGGGACCTTCGCGAGGCGGCCAAAGGGGTGCAGTTGGCGGAACTCGGACTGGATTCCTGGCGTGAAGGGAAGTGGCTGGACGTCACCCCGTTGTAGGAGGAATTCTGGCGCGCGGCCTCAGTGCCGGCGTTGGGTCATCATGAATTCGTTGCCCTCGGGGTCGATGCACATGGCGAGGTGCAGCGGGTCCTCGGGGGTGTCGTTGGGCTCTGCTGCCAGTGAACCCCCGCATTCCTTCAGTTTGATGATGCCTTCACGAAGATCATCAAGCTGGAAGGTGAGGCCGGTCCAAGTGCGTTTGCCTTCGCCGCCGCCGTGGATGCCGAGCGTGGCTCCAGCGATCACGATTTCACTCCAGACTTCCATCTCCATGGTGATGGTGCCTCCGAAGAGGTCGCGGTAGAAGTGGAGGCAGCGTTGCCAGTCGGCGGCCCAGAGGGCATATTTGACTTTGAGGACCGTCATGTCAGGAAAATGTTGGGGGATGAAATCTGAAACCGGCTAGGCGGCTTTGCCCATCAGGCCGAGGATGCCGGCGATGATCCCACCGAGGCTGAGCAGCGCCATGATGCCGGCGGGGTAGAATTTTTTGGATTTGAGGAAACCGGGGAGGAAGCGGCCGAGGAGCAGGACGGACAGAACCAGGCCCATGATGTAACCGCGGTTGAGGTGCTCGGGCTCGAACTTGTAGTGCTTGGCGATCACAAAAGCCGCTCCCACCAGGGCGAGTCCGGAGAGGCCGCCAGCAAT
>JAYUWQ010000665.1:0-9420 GCA_043753485.1 bacterium | reverse complement strand
ATGGCCACTCACCCATCCTGAAACGAAGCCCCCTCATTCCGTTGGATTTGCCCTGATCCTGCGGTCAACTGCCCCATGCCTTCTCCCAATCCCATCCGCACCATCGGCACCATCCTCGCGCCCGCCAGTCCGCGGACTTACCGCACCGTGCTGGCCAACGGCAAGGAAATCCTCGCCCACCTCAGCCCCCGCCGGGCCGCGGCCCTCGGTCCCCTGGAACCACAGACCCGGGTGAACCTCGAAATGACCTCCTACGATTTCAGCATCGGCCGCATCGCCAGCATCGCCCCGCCTGACCTCTGACCTCTGACCTCTGACCTCTGACCTCTGACCTCTGACCTCTGACCTCTGGCCTCTGGCCTCTTCCTTCTTTTTCCCGACCTCTACCGCTTCTGCTCCAGCTTATACGACTCCGGCTTGGCGGGGTCGGGCACTTCCACCCATTCCCCGGCGTGGGAACCCTGCAGGGTAGCGGCGTAGCGTTCCTTCATGACGTCGTTGAGTTCGCGCCGGTCCTTTTTGGCTTCGGCGGTCATCAGGGCCATGCGGTCCTTGTTCTCATCCTCCACCACCTTCTTGACATACTCGCCGTAGGTGCCGGCGGGTTGCTGGCGCAACAGCAGCACGCCGCGATGGGTCTCGGCCACGTAACGCTGGTTTTTCAATTCCTGGATCTCGGCGGTGCGGTTGTATTTCCGTTTCTCGATCTGCCCGGCCGCTTCCTCCGCCGCATCTGCCTTGGCAGCCTCCTCCGGGGTGCTGTGCTGATAGACGTTCAGGTCCACCTTGATGTCCACCTTGAGGGGTTCGCTGGTGGCCAGATTCACGTCCGGCAGTTTGCAGGAGGTCAGGCAGCAGACGCTGCAGAGCAGGGGAAAACGGAACATCATGGGAAAGGGGGGGACACGGGATCAACATCCGTGGGACCTAAGGTGGCATCATTCCCGGCCTGCGGCAAAGGGCGATTCCATTCCCCGCGTTCACCCATGGCCGCCTGCCGTCCTCTCCCCGGGAGCGCAATCCGCCCAACGAGGGAAAGAAATCTGCCGGGCACCGGCGCTTTACTCCCCGCCGGGATGCGATTTCGGCAGTTGAGTTTCGCCCGTCCTACTGGCAAATGCCCGCTGCCCACCCGCCTCCGGCCCCCAGTGCCCCCGGGCTTCCTGTTATTTCACGCCTCCCCATGACCTCCGACTCCTCTTTTTCCAATACCACTCCCTCCGCCATGGCTGGCGATGCCGTGGAGGAAGCCTCCCACTGGATCCAGCCGCTGCGCACCGAACTGGGCCGCTATCTGATCGGTCAGACCTCCATGGTGGACCGGCTCCTGATTTCCCTGCTGGTGCGCGGACATGTGCTGCTGGAAGGCGTGCCCGGTCTCGCCAAGACGCTGGCCCTGAAAACGCTGGCCGCGCTGGTGGATGCGAAGTTCAACCGGATCCAGTTCACTCCGGACATGTTGCCCGCCGACATCGTGGGCACCGAAATCTTCGACCCCCGCGCCGCCGAGTTCCGGGTGAAACGCGGCCCGGTCTTCGCCAACTTCATCCTCGCTGACGAAATCAACCGCGCCCCGGCCAAGGTGCAGAGTGCGCTCCTGGAGGCGATGCAGGAAAAGCAGGTAACGATCGGCGACCAGACCTTCCCCCTCGCCACGCCCTTCATGGTGCTGGCGACCCAGAATCCCCTGGAGCAGGAAGGCACCTATCCCCTGCCGGAAGCGCAGCTCGACCGCTTCCTGCTCAAGGTGGTGGTGGACTACCCCAGCGAGGCCGAGGAGCTGCTGGTGCTGGACCTCGCCGCCACCATCAAGGACCTGCCGGCGCCCGCGCCCATCGTGACCCTCGATACCATCCGCAAGGCCGGCGAAGTGGCGGCCGGGCTCTATCTTGATGACCGGGTGAAACAATACATCGTGCGGCTGGTCCACACCACCCGCCGCCCGGATGACTTCGGGGTGCGCATCGCTCCCTTCATCAAGGTTGGCGCCTCCCCCCGCGCCACCATCGGCCTCGCCCTCGCCGCCCGCGCCCATGCCTTCCTCGACGGCCGCAGCTACGTCACCCCCAACGATGTGAAATCCATCGCCATGGATGTGCTGCGCCACCGCGTCGCCGTGACCTACGAAGCCGAAGCCGAAGGCCTGAGCAGCGAGACCCTGGTGCAGCGCATTCTGGATGAACTGCCGGTGCCGTGACCCGTATGGGTTGATGGTGGAAAGTTGATGGTTGATAGCAGGACCTCCCAGCCCCCAATTTTCAACAACCTTCCATCAACCATCAACTTTCCACCATCAACCCCTCCCATGCCTCCTCCCACCCAGTCCTCCCAGGACTCAGAAACCGAAGCCCGCGCCGTGGAAATCCTGCGCCGCGTGCGCCGGATGGAGGTGCGCACCACCCGGCTGGCGGACGACACCATGGCGGGACGTTATGCCAGCGTCTTCAAGGGACGCGGCATGGACTTCGACCGGGTGCGCAACTACGTGGCCGGCGATGACGTGCGCGCCATCGACTGGAACGTCACCGCCCGCACCGGCGATCCTCACATCAAACTCTTCACCGAGGAACGCGAACTCACCATCCTGCTGATGATTGATGTCAGCGGCTCCTCCGACTTCGGGTCCACCGCTGACAGCAAACGCGAACTCTCCGCCGAAGCCGCCGGAGTGCTCGCAGCCTCCGCGATCCGGAACCGCGACAAGGTGGGGCTGGTCCTCTTCACGGATACAGTGGAGCTCTACATCCCGCCCGCCAAAGGCCGCAGCCACATCATGCGGCTGATCCGGGAAGCCTTGTTCTTCCAGCCCTCCCAGCGCGGCACCGACCTCGTGGCGGCGCTCGATTTTGCCAATCAGGTCATCAGCCGCCGCGCCATTGTGTTCCTTGTCAGCGATTTCCAACCTGGCCCGCCCTTCGACGCACGGCTGGCCGCCCTGCGCAAAAAACTGACCATCACCAACAAACACCACGATGTCATCGCAGTCTCCGTCACCGATCCCCGCGAAGAGGAACTGCCTGACGTGGGCCGGCTCTACGTGGAGGATGCCGAGAGCGGCGAGGTGGTGGAATTGAACACCAGCAAACGCAAAGTCCGCGAAGCCTACCGGGAACAATCCCAGGCCCGCCGCACCCGCACCGCCGCCATGATCCGATCCACCGGTGTGGATCTGTTGGAATTCACCAGCGGCACCAACTGGCTCCCTGCCCTTGTGAACTTTTTCCGGAAACGCCGCCAACGCATCGGATGAAACGCCGCGCTCTCCATCCATGCCTCAGTCAGGCTTGCGGTCTCCTCGCCGCCGGTTTTTTCCTGACGCATGCCCTCGCCCAAAACCCAGGCCAGCCCCCACCTGAAGAGGACATCCGCGGGCCGCGGGCGCCTATCGAAATTCCGGCACCGGCCAGGCTGAGCACGGCCAAAAAAGTGCTCATTGCCACGCCAGTGGCCGCCACTGCAGGCCTGCTGCTTTGGTTCCTGATGTTCCGGCGCGGCAATCCCCTCCTGACCATCCCGCCGGTGGATCAGGCCCGCGAGGCCCTGCGTGGCATTGACCGCCAGCGCGAAACTCTGCCCGCCGGGGATCTCGCGGAGCAAACTGCCAACGTCGTCCGCCACTTCATCGCCGGGAACTTCGGCATCGCTGCCCCGCGGCGCACCACCGAGGAATTCCTCCAATTCCTCACTACCACCCGCCACTCTCCGCTACAGCCTCATGCGGCACTGCTCCAGGAATTCCTGACCACCTGTGACAAAGCTAAATTTGCCGGAGCGGAGTTTGATCCGGTCGAGCGGTTCGCCCTGCTGGACACCGCCAACCGCTTCATCCAGGCCGCCGCCTACAGCGCCCCCATCGTGGGCCCGCCTGTGCCCTCCTCAACCGTCGCCCCGGAAAACCCATGACGGAAAGCTTCCAGTTTGCCCACCCCTGGTTGCTCTGGCTGCTCACGCTGCCTCTGCTGCTGTTGTTATGGAAAGGCCGCCGCGGACGGCCCGCCGCCCTGCGCCTGCCCTCCACGGCGGATGCTCTCGGCTCCGGCGCCCGGCCACGCTCATGGGTCGGCGGCTTACGCCTCCTGCCGGTGCTGCTGGCGCTGAGCCTGCTCATCCTCGCCCTCGCCCGCCCCCGCCTTGGCCGGGGCTCGACCGATGTCGAAACCAGCGGCATCGACATTCTCCTCACGGTGGACGTGTCCGGCTCCATGGAGGCAATGGACTTCACCTTGAATGGCCAGCCTTCCAACCGGCTCGAAGTGGTCAAGGACGTCGTCGGCAAATTCGTCCAGCAGCGGGCCAATGACAAAATCGGGCTCGTGGCCTTCGCCGGGCGGCCCTATCTGGTCAGCCCCCTCACCCAGGACCGCGCCTGGCTGGGCCAGCGCATCACCAGCCTGAAAATGGGTCAGGTGGAGGATGGCACCGCCATCGGTTCGGCGCTCGTCTCCGCCATTGCCCATCTCAAGGATTCGCAGGCGAAATCCCGCATCATCATTCTCCTGACAGACGGGGTGAATAACAAAGGGGCCGCCAATCCCGAAACCAGCGCGGAAGCCGCCAAAGCCCTCGGCATCAAAATCTATACGATCGGGGCCGGCACCAACGGCGAGGCCCCCATGCCGGTGCGCGATCCCTTCGGCGGCACCCAATACCGGCGGGTAAAGGTGGAAATCGATGAACCGATGCTCCAAAAAGTCGCGGACCTGACTGGAGGAAAAATGTTCCGCGCCACTGACACCACCTCCCTCGAAAAGATCTACGAGGTCATCAACCAACTCGAAACCACCACCCGCAAGCTCAAGAAATACGAGGAATACGAAGAGTTGTTCCTCTGGTTCCTCCTCCCCGGCCTCGGCCTCCTCCTCGCCGGCCGGATGCTGGATCAAACCCTCTGGCGCCGCCTCCCCTGACTTTTCCCATGGAAGATTCCCCCCTGCAATTCGCCCGCCCGCTCTGGCTCTACGCCGGTCCGGTGGTGTGTCTGACCGTGGCCTGGCTCTTCACCCGCTTCGACCGCCGCCGCGAGACCGACCTTGCCAAACTGGTGCATCCCCGCTTCCGCGCCCGCCTGCTCCCTGGCGTATTCCCACGTCTCGTCAGGGTGAAACGCAGCCTCTGGCTCGGCGGCCTCCTCCTGCTCTTCATTGCCGCCGCCGGACCGCGTAAAGGTTATGAATTGCGCGAGGTGAAACGCCGCGGCATCGACCTCCTCTTCGCCGTGGACACCTCCCGCAGCATGCTGGCCGAAGACCTCAGCCCGAACCGCCTGGAACGCGCCCGGCTCGGCATCCACGATTTCATCAGCCGCCTCGAAGGCGACCGCGTCGGCCTGGTCCCATTCGCGGGCAGTGCCTACGCGCTCTGTCCCCTCACCAGCGACTATGAGGCCTTCCGCGAATCGCTCGACGCGCTGGATACCGACCTCATCCCCAAACAAGGCACGGACGTGGCCAGTGCCATCAATGAAGCGGCACGCCTCTTTGATGAACAGGGCAACAATCACCGCATCCTGGTCCTCATCACGGATGGGGAAGATCTCCAGGGCGATGCCCTCGATGCCGCCAGGGAACAGGCCAAAAAAGGAATGACCATCTACCCCGTGGGCGTAGGCAGCACCACCGGCGTCACCATCCCGGTCCGCTACGCGAACGGCCGCAGCGATCTCATCCGGGATCAGTCCGGCAATCCTGTCACCACCAAACTCGACGAGGCCTCGTTGCGCAAGATCGCCGAAGCCACCAACGGGCTTTACGTCCCGATGGGCCGCGGGGCAGAAGGGCTCGATTCCATCTACCGCGAAAAGCTGCGCCTCGTGCCCAAAAACGAACTGGAAGGCCGCATGGAAAAGATCCCCCTCGAACGTTATGAGTGGCCGCTCGCCCTCGCCATCTTTTGCCTGATCATGGAATTTCTCCTCCCCGACCGCCGCCGTCCTGCCAAGGCTGCCGCCCTGCCCTCCGCCGCCCGCCGCCATGCGGTGCCGGGTCCTGCCGTCGTCGCGCTAACCGTTGGCCTGCTGTCGCTCCTTTATCCAACCCGGGTCCAGGCAGAGATTCCCGATGCCAAGGTACTCTACAACAACGGCACCGCCGCTTATGCCGCAGGGGAATTTCAATCCGCGGCCGACACCCTGCGTTCGTCCCTCCACACCACGGACCTCGCCCTGCAAAACCGTGCCTACTACAACCTCGGCAATGCCCTCTACCGGATCGGTCAGGCCTCCCAGGCCGAAAACGTGGAGGCCACCCTGAAATCATGGGAGGAAGCCCTCAAAGCCTACAGCGACGCCCTTGCCCTCGACGCCAGTGATACCGACGCCCGCTTCAACCACGACCTCGTGAAGCGCAAACTCGACGATTTGAAAAAGCAGAACCCTGACAAAAACACGGACGATCAGAAAAAAGACGGCAAGGACCAGAAGGACGGGGAGAAGGACGACAAGGAAAAGAAGGATGGAGAGCAAAAGGACGGGGACAAAAAAGACACCGACCAAAAAGATGGGGAAAAGCAGGACGGCCAGAAGCCTGGGGAGGAGAAGGAAGGTGAATCGAAAAAAGAAGGTCAGGAGGGCGATCCCGGGAAGAAAGAGGACAAAGACGGCAAGGAAAGCGGTTCCGCCGGTGAAAAGGACAAGGATGGAAAAGAAAAAGGCACCAAGGAAGGCGAAACCGGTGAGCAGAAAGAGGGTGCTCCAAAGCAGGGCGAGGAAAAATCCAGCACCGAGGAACGCCGGCAGGTGCAGCAAAAACAAATGACCGCCGAGGAAGCCAAACAATTGCTGAACATGATGCGCGGCGAGCAACGCACCGTCATTCCGATGGAGCGCCCGCCCCAACGCGGCCGGTTCATCGATCCCAACAACACCACCAAAGGCAAGACATGGTAGCGCCCCCCCCGCCATCCCTCACGCCCGCCCGCTTTCCCTGGCGAGCGGGGGTTCAAGCCACCGTTTACCTGACGTGGCTGCTGGCCCTGTTTGCCCTGACGACTCCGCTCACCGCCGCAGAAGTCACGGCCACCCTTAATCCGGAATCCGTGCCCGCCGGGCAAGGGGCCACCCTGACCATCCGGATCGTGAATGGCGACGTAACCGCCCTGAATGCCCCTGAGGTGCCGGGTCTGATTTTCCAGGGCCCCAACCAGGGCCGCCAGGTCAACATGGTCAATGGAGTCACCACCTCATCCATGACCTTGACCTATGCCGTGGGCTCCATGACGGCGGGGGACTATACCATTCCGCCGTTCACCGTAACGGTGGATGGCGCCGGGGTGCAGACCCAGCCTCTCAAACTGAAGGTGACGCCCTCGGCCGCCCAGACCCCTGCCGGTTTGCCCCCGGGCGGTGCCACCGGCCAACCATCCGCCCCCCCTGCGCCAACCGCCGGGGACGAGAACCTCGGATTCCTCACCGTCGAACTCGCCGGCAAAGTGCGGAAACATGCCTGGGTCGGCGAGATTGCGCCGGTCCGCATCAAGGCCTGGCTCCCGGCCGAAGCCCGGGTGTCGCTCAACTCCCCCCTCCAGCCCGAAGGTTCGTCATTCACCCTGCATAACCTTAGCTCACAGCCGCAGCAGGGCATGGAGGACCATCAAGGCCAGCGGTACCTGGTCGCCACCTGGTATGGTGGGCTCTCCGCCACCAAGGCCGGCGACTATCCGCCCGACCTCTCCATGAAAATCTCCGTCCAGGTGCCCGACCGTTCCGGTCAGGGCCGCCGCTCCAACGACCCGATTTTCGACCGGTTTTTCGCCCGGATGATTCAAAAGGAAGTGACCCTGCGCAGCAAGACGGATGACAGCACCCGCATCGAAATCCGCGCCTTGCCCGCAGAGGGCCGCCCGGACGGCTTTGAGGGAGCAGTTGGAAAATTCACCTTCGGGCGCACCCATATTCCGGCCCAATGGAAGACCGGCGAGCCCCAGCAGATCACGGCGGAGGTCGAGGGGGAAGGCAACTTCAAGCTCCTCCAGCAGCCGGTCCTGAAATCCGGACGCGATTGGAAATCCTATGAAGGCCAATCGAATTTCACCGCCAAGGACGCCGCCTCCTTCAGCGGCACCTCCATTTTCCGCTTCAGTCAGGTGCCCCGTCAGAGCGGCTCCGAACAGGTGCGCCTCACCTTCAGTTATTTCGATCCTGATGCCGCGACTTACAAAACCGCGGAAACCCCGCCGCAAGCCATCGAAGTCACCGGCACCGACCTCCCGCCGGAACCGGAAACCGTCACCCTGGCCAGCGCGCCCCTCCCCGCTCCACCGGCCCCCGCGCTCGCCCCACAACGCACCCGCGCCGGTTTCGCTACCAGCCTCACGCCGCTCGTCTGGCGCCCGTCCTTCCGCCTCTTCCTCGGTCTCGCCGGCATGGTCATGATCACTGGATTGATCGTCAAATTCCTCCGCACCCGCTGGCGCGATCCCCAACGGCTCGCGCGCGCCGCCCAGGAAAAAGCCCTGCGGTCTGCCCTCCAGGAAACCGAAACCTTCGCGGCCCGGGGCGATGTTCCCGGCTTCTTTGCCGCGGCCCGCCGTGCCCTCCAGGTCCGGCTAGCCAGCGTCTGGCAGACCACGGCCCCCGCCATCACCCTGGCCGATGTCACCCACCGCCTCCCCGGCGACTCCCCCATTATCTCCTTCTTCCAGGAAGCTGACCGCCAGGAATACAGCCGTCTAAATACCCTCCAACCGAATGAACTCGCCATTTGGCGCACCCACTTCAGGCAGGCTTTGGAATCCATCCCTCCGGTGCCAACCAGCTCCCAAAACATCGTCAGCCGCCAAACGGTCCCCGCCTGATTCCTCTGCCCTCTGCCCCCTGACCTCTTCCCCCATGCCTTCCCGCTTCCACCTGCTTCTGGCCCTGCTCTTCCTGGCCATGGGACTGCCGTCCCTCCGCGCCGGAACCTGGGAGGATGCCAACACCGCTTTCGCCGCCGGCGAGTATGCCAAAGCCCTCCCGCTCTATCAGAATGTCATCGAGCACGAAGGTCCCAACGCCGCACGCTTGTTCAATCTCGGCAACACGTATGCCAAGCTGAACCAGATCGGCCCCGCCCTCCTCTGTTTCGAGCGGGCCACCCTCCTCGCTCCCCGGGACCCTGACATCCAGGCCAATCTCAAGTTGACCCGAACATCCAGTGCCGTGCCCGGGCCCGAATCCCCGCCATGGTGGAAAGCCCCGCTCTACTGGCTCAGCCTCCACGAGTGGTCGTGGGTTACTGCGGCTGGAGTGATTCTGATCGTCCTGCCGGCCCTCGGTTGGGGATTTTCCTGTTTCCCCCGTAGTTGGTTCCAACACACCGCCGCCCCGATGCTGGGCACGGGTTTGGCGGTCGTGGCTCTGGGCAGCCTGGCCCTCAGTCAGCGCCGAAGCGAAACCCTCCCCGGGATTGTTATCGCCCCCGAAGCCACCCTGCGGCTTTCTCC
>JAYUWQ010000664.1:0-3594 GCA_043753485.1 bacterium | reverse complement strand
CCAGATAATCCACGCCGCCGCCTTGCACCCAGCCGGGAGCCCGCGCAAGGGGATGGTCGGTCCGGCGTGGGTCGGCTAAGCCCGGACTCCGGCAAGGAGGGGTTCCTCGTCGTCCATGAAGTCGGGTTCCTCGTCGTCGCCAGGGTCCATCATTTTGGTGGAGGGAGTGCCATTCATGGCCGCGATGCGTTGTTGGAAGGTGTCAAATTCGATCAGTTCAAAGCGGCCGTCATAGGTTTCGCCGATGGCGGTCATGCTTTCCACCCAGTCGCCGGAATTCAGATAGTGGATACCATCGATCATCTTGTCGGCTGGGGTGTGAATGTGGCCGCAGATGATGCCGATGCAATCCCGCTCCATGGCGAAGTTTTTCAGGGCGGCCTCATAACGGCCCACCGCGTTGACCGCGCCTTTGACCTTGGCTTTGATGGCACGGCTGATGGAGAAGTATTCCTTGCCGCGCAGCTTCCGGGTCCAGTTGTAGGCGCGGTTGATCATGAGCAGCATGGAATAGCTGAAACTTCCAAGCAGGGCGAGCCAGCGGAAGTTGGTGGTCACAGCATCGAAGCCGTCGCCGTGGACACACACGTAATTGCCCTGGGCAGTCTCGTGGATGTATTCGTTGCAGAGATGGACGCGGTCGAACTGGAGGGGAAGGACCTTCCAGAGGAAATCGTCATGATTGCCGCGCAGGTAGATGATCTCCGTGCCATGCTTTTCGGCCTTCTTCAGGACGAGGCGGAAGAAGCGGGTGTGCTCGACGTTCCACTTCCCCCATTTTTTGAGGTGCCATCCATCAATGATGTCGCCATTCATGATGAGCTTCTCACAGTGGATATGACGGAGGAAGTGATTCACCTGACCGATTTTGCAATCGGCGAGGCCAAGGTGGACATCCGAGATGATGACGGTACGGTAGCGGAGCTTTTGGCGTTTCATATAGAAAAGGGCAAGGGCAGGCGCGGAGGAGAGGGAGAATCTGAATATTCGTGATGGGCGGTCTTCAGGAGCCAGGATTCAAAGACGCGGGTGATCCGGGACCACGACTGGGGCTGGACCGACAGCCGGGCGGCTTCGGCGATCTGTGGCCAGCGGCGGCGCTCGCGCAGGGCGCGGAGGACCTGACGCAGGAAGGCGTCGTCGGTTTCCTGACTGGCGGCGAAACCATTGATGCCGGGATCCACAAACCGGCGCGAGGCGGCGAGATGATAGCTGACCGTCACCAGGCTGGAGGCCATGCCTTCGAGGAGCACATTGCCGAAGGTCTCGGTGCGGCTGGGGAAGAGCATCAGGTCGGCCGAGGCGTAGGCCTCGGCAAGATCCACACCAGTGAGGAAACCGGTCCAGATCGCGTCAGGATATTTGGCCGCCCAAAAGGCGCGCTGCGGGCCATCTCCGGCGAGGACCAATTTTGCGTTGGGGTGTTGGGCGCGGACCAAATCCCATGCCTGGAAGACCAGGGTGAGGTTTTTTTCCGCCGCCACCCGGCCGGCATGCAGCAGGACGATATCGGCAGGGCCGGCACCCCAGCGCTGGCGCAGCGTGCGTTCGCGGTGGCCGGGGTGGAAAAGATCCGTGTCCACGCCCCGTTCCACGATCTCGACATGGTGGAAACCCTGGCGGATCAGGAGCTGGCGGGTGTCCTCGGTGGGGACGAGGGTCAAGGCCGTGGCATTGTGCAGCTTCCGCAGATAGCGCAGCAGCAGCGGGCCCAGCAGGCCGAGCTGGTAACCTGACAAATACTGCGGGAAGTGGGTGTGATACCCGCTGACAACGGGAATCTTCAACTTCCGGGCCGCCCGCAGGGCGGAGTAGCCCAGCAGACCTTCGGTGGCGAGGTAAATCACGTCAGGACGTTGCGCCCGCCAACGGCGGTGGAGGAAAACGGGGCGGGGCCACCCGAGTCTGGCAAAAGCATAGCGGGGCAATTTAAAGCCAGGCACACAGACTTCGCTGAAGCCGCCCTGGCGGTCCTCGCCACCCAGGCCGCTGACGCCAGGGTGGATCACTTCCACGGCATGGCCGCGTCCAATCAGGCCGGCGGCGAAACGTTCCAGCGTCATGGCCACGCCATTCACGTCAGGAGGAAAAGTGTCAGTGACAATAGCCAGTTTCATGGGACATTCCAATGGATCAAACTATCCCCGCCCTGCCCGGGAGCTCCAAGGATATGTTGTGCCTTTTCCGTCACGGGAACCTGGGAGGAACCGCCCACCGCGGCGGCACGGCAGAGGTGGCCATACTCGATGCCGTGAACGGAACCGGGAGCCGTTCCGGAAACTGGTCTAACCTCCTTCAATCGTGGTGAAGCCACCGGCCTCCAGACGGTGGAAATTGCCCCGGACCTGGTCCCATGGCAGGTTGTCCGGCTGCGGGAAGGCTCCTGATGGGATTCAGGGTTTGGCGCCGGGCAGGGCGGGGGTCAGGAGCCGGCTGCGCAGACCGGCGAAGGTGGTGCGCATGTCTTCGGGCTGGCCGATGGCGAGGGCGGCTTCGTAACTGAAGTCAAGGCCGGGGGTAATGGCGAATTTGACGACAGGGGCAAAGTAGGAACAGGCGCTGACGGCTTCCGGAGTGGCCCCGAAGCGATAGCAGGTCAGGGAATCGGCGATGGGGACGAAGACGCCGGCTCCGAGGCCATCCTTGTTGACGTAGGCGGCCCAGGATTCCGGAATCTGGCGGCTTTCGTTCGGCCAGCCGGGCTGGGATTTGGTGAGAGGCCCCCCCGTCCATGGAGCATCGCCCTGGTAATGGACGAGGTCGGTCAGCCGGGGATTCATGAAGACAGCAGGGACTTCATGATGGACCACGGGATGGGTTTCCGTGCCGGTATAGCGGAAACGGAATTTGACGATGGCGCAGGCTCCTTCGAGGCGGATGTCCTGCTCCATGAGGCAATCGGTGAGGAGTTGCCCGCCCGCCCAGTTCCGGGGACGGATGCTGGCGTGGAGGGTGGTGCGGTCGTGGGTGAGCTCGAGGACTTCCGCAGCGGTGCCCTTGTAATCGCCGCCCTGGACCGGGTTCCAACGCCAGGGTTTACCGGCCCAGAGGGAGCCGTCGGTCTTTCCGTAATAACTCTGCTGGATGAGGCGGCCGTGATCGAAATGGTCGAGCAGGTTTTCCTTGGAACCGCTGGCGGAAAGCCAGGCGATGCCCGCGCCGCTGGTCCGTTTGACGCCCAAGCGGATCGATCCGTTGTCCAGATAGACCCAATTTTCCGCGGCATCGGCTCCCTGCGAAGGGGTGAAAGGCAGGATGGTAGCGCTGTGGGCAAGACCGGCGAGAAAGCGGCGGCGGGACGTGGGCATGGACTGGGAACGGCAGGAGTGAGGTGGTCTATCGCCGTCGCGGGAGGAGACCCGTTCGGCCGGCCGGTATTTCACGTGCCCGGTCCGATTTCAGGGGACAGCGCCTGGATGGAGGGCGGGCGTGCCGGTTCCGGAAAACCACGGCGGGGCGGTCCACCGCGTTAGCGCATCACGGCGAGTTCCACCTTGGTCAATCCGATGGTTTTGGTCAGTCCGATTTGCGCAGCGGCAGCCGGAGTGAGATCAATGATGCGGCCACGGACGTAGGGGCCGCGGTCATTGATGC
>JAYUWQ010000663.1:0-3598 GCA_043753485.1 bacterium | reverse complement strand
GAAGGCCTTCCAGGCGGGGCGGATCAAAGTCTCCGGAGTGCATAACTTCTGCCCCTCGCCGGTGGAATTGATGATCGATGCCCCGGACGCCTACGAGTTCACCAGCCATCGCCCGCACGACCGGGAGCGGGCCATGGCCCTGACCCTGAAAACCATCGAGACCGCCGCCGAGTACCACGCCAAATACGTCGTGCTCCACCTCGGCACCGTGCCCATGGGCAAGCCTTCCTCCAGGCTTACCGGCATGGTGGGGGAAGGGAAACTCAACAGCCGGAAATACGTCAGGGAAAAACTGAAGATGATCCGGACCCGCGAGGCACTGAGCCGCCTCTATTTCGGCCGTGCCCGCGAAGCCCTCGCCAAAATCGCGGAGCACGCCGAAAAATTCGGCGTCCCCGTCGCCATCGAAAGCCGCAGCCACTACGAACAGGTGCCCAATGAACGCGAGATGGTCCCCTTGATGGAGGAATTCGCCGGCCCCTGGGTTGGTTATTGGCACGACTTCGGCCACGTCCAGCTCAAGGCCAACCTCAGTCTGCTCGACCACTATCAATGGCTCTCCCGCATGACGCCCTGGCTGATCGGGTGCCACCTGCATGACGTCATCTGGCCGGAGCGCGATCATCGCGTTCCCTTCCAGGGCAGCGTGGATTTCGACCGGTTGCTGCCGCTCGTGCCAACGGACAAGCCCATCGTCTGGGAACTCAGCCACCGGCGGAAAAAAGAGGACATCCTGATGGCCCTGCCACTCTGGCGCGCGAAATTTCCCGACTGGTGTTGATCTACCGGCATGGCCACCGCGGCTTGCTCCATTCCTTATTGTTGATTCCCGTCCCCCTTTTCCATGCTCAAGTCTTTCAAGGATCTTTTCACCCTGGTGCGCGACAACGACACCGCCACCCTGCTGCGCCTCTTCCACAGCCTTGAGGCCCCCCCCGCTATCCAATTCCTGAAATACGGCATCTGCGGCGTCGGCGCCCTCATCATCCACACCGGAGTTTACCTTGCGCTGATCTATTTCGTGTGGCCGGAAATGAACGATCCGAAGATGGACGACTGGCTGCGCGCCAAGTCCACTTTTGCGCCCACCGCCATCGCCTTCCTTTTTTCCAATGCCTTCGTCTATTGGCTGAACATGAAGTGGGTCTTCACCCCCGGCCGCCACCAGCCGGTCAAGGAGTTCCTCCTCTTCACCGCGGTCAACCTGCCTGGAGCCCTGATGGGAACGCTCGCCCAGGGCGCGCTGGTTTATTTTCTCCACTGGCCGAAGTGGGCCGCCCTCGCCGGCTTCATCCTGCCCAATGTCCTGATCAACTTCATCTGCCGGAAGTTTTTCATCTTCCAGAAATAGGCCGGGCCCACGGCCGCGCTGACGGCCTGCCGTCCGGTCAGATCTCCCAGTCCAGCCCTGCCTCCGTGGCCGCCTTTTCCACCGCCAGCACCACCGGCGGCGCATTCCGCGCATTGAGGGTCCGGTATTCGGTCACCTGCCACTGGCGAGGGGGCAATCCTGACGCAAAATCCCGCAGGGCCTGCGCCTCTTCCGCCCCTCCGGCATGGCCCGGATACAGCACCAGCAACAACAGACCGCCGGGCCGCAGCAGCTCCAGCGCGGTCCGCACCGCCGGCAGGGTGGTCTCCGCCCGCGTGATCACCGATTTATCCCCGCCGGGCAGATACCCCAGGTTGAAAATCACGGCCGCGATCCGGCCTTCCGCATCCCCCGGCAGATGGGCCACCATCTCCGCATGGCTCTCGCCGATCAATTGATAGCAGGCTTCCGGCACCCCCCAGCGCTGCAGCAGCCGCTGCGTCGCGGCGATCGCCTCCGGCTGCACATCGAAGGCAAAAACCTGCCCCTCCGGCCCGATCAATTGGGCCAGAAAATGGGTGTCGTGGCCATTGCCCGCCGTGGCATCCACCGCCAGATCCCCCGGCAGCAGCCGTTCCCTCAACATCGTGTGACAATATTCGACCGCGGATAACATAAAAACAGGGCAGGGGAGGGAAGGGAAGAGTGAAGGAAAAGGGGCGTGAGGATAACGGCACGAAATCACTCCGCACCAGCAAATCCCGATATTTCCACCCTCCCTTCCCGGACTTCCCTCCTGCTGTCTGACCGCTGTCCTCTGCCTCCCGTCTTCGCTCAATTTCCCGCCACATCCAGCTCCACCGGCAGCGCCGTTCCATGAACCAGATGCTCCGCCAGCAGCCGAGCATAACGCGGTCCATGCAGAACGCCCTTCGACCCCAGTCCGTTGAAAAATGCCAGGGTCCGGTGCACCGGATGCCGCCCCAGCCGGGCCAGACTTTGATGGATGATCGGCCGCACCGCCGCCTCGTGGCCCGTCACCGTCCACGGCACCCGTAGCAGCCGGCCCAGCCGTTCCTCCAGTTCCGCCCGCGCTGCCGCCGTGGGCACCTGATCCAGTTCATCCCAGGTGTAGGTCGATCCGGTGCGGAAGCTCCCCGCGCCATCCACCGGCAGCAGCCAGCCGCCGTGATTCACAATCCGGCGTTCCCTGGCGAGGTCAGGAATCGAAAGCGACAGAATCTCCCCCTTGGCACACTTCCACGTCACCCAGGGAAACCACGGATTCTGCCGCGCCTCCGCCCCTTCACAAAACACCACTGCCGCCATCCGTCCGCCGTCCGGCAGCGTCACTCCCAGCGCATCCGGCCGCAGCGCCGCGGCCTCCAGCCGGCCCCGGCGGAGCATCCCGCGCGATTCCAGCCACGCCGCACTGTCGGCCAGCCAGTTCCTTGTATCCAGCCAGCCGCTCGTCGACATCTCAAATCCCTCGCCCGCTCCTTTGAATTTCGTCAGATCCACCAGGGGCGCCCCGCGTGCCGGGGCGACATGCGCCTCAAAGTCCGGCTGTCCACGTTTGGCCGCGAACCGCTGGGGCTCCTCCACATTGCGCCACAACCGCACCTGACGCCGTTCATGGAAATGCGCCCGGCCCAGTCTCCGGGCCGACTCCGCGTAACACGCCAGGGCCTCCGGCAAAAACGTGCCCACCTCATGGCTCAGCGCCACCCGCTTGCCCGTGATCGGGGTCACGATCCCCGCCGCCACCTTGGACGAGGTCACCTCCGCTCCCGGATCCACCACCACCACCCGCGATCCCAGCCGCACCAACTCCCACGCCAGCAAGGTCCCCGCCAGCCCTTGGCCGCAAATCATGATAGGATCGGGCAGGGGAATCATCGGGGAAGTGCGGAGGAAAAAGTCAAAATCAGGCCCTTTTACTCAGTCTGAACCTGTCCGGCCAAAAGCGCAGAATTCGGCTCCATCAGATTCGCCGCTCCTTTTCCCTCCGTTTGAAGGCGTGGGCCTTCTCCAAGCTGTTCCATTTGCGCAGCGTGCTCTGGAAAAATCTGCGCCGGAAGAGCAATTCAGTTCCGGAAGCCATGAGAGCCACAAGTCCGTTCAGATCGGGAGAGCACCGTGCAGATCGATGAATTCCAACTTCAGTTCCCCCGTTCAAAAAGGTAATTAACTTCCGACAATGTATGCTCAATCTGCTAGAGTGCCGTATTCCTCCTAAGCCGTTGAACTTGAACACACTAGAACTCTCTCGCATTTGTTAATAGT
>JAYUWQ010000662.1:0-9441 GCA_043753485.1 bacterium | reverse complement strand
AAGCGGGATTCCAGCCGATCAACCCTGCAACCAGGCAAGGCTCCCCTTCCACGCTCCGAATCTCAGGCAAAAAATCCCGATTCAACCGCTCATGCCTGTCGATTCACCCCGCCGCTCCCTCGGATTTTTCCATTCCATTCTTTCCCGTTTCGGCCCACCGCGTTATTCATTCTGCCATTTCCCATGAAATTTCCCCGCCTGCTCCTGCTGCTCCTTCCCAGTCTGCCTGTCGTCCTGCATGCCCAGGATGCCAAGGGCCCGCTGACCACGCCACCCGTCACCCTCGATACCCCAGCCCACTGGGCACAAGACCGCAGCGACCTCAAGCCTGACGCCAAAGCTCAATTCGGCCGCCTGCCCAACGGCGTCCGCTACACCATCCTTCCTCACAGCGAGCCCCCCAAAAAGGTCAGCGCCCGCCTCTATATCGGGACCGGCTCCCTCATGGAACAGGACGACCAGCAAGGCCTCGCCCACTTCCTCGAGCACATGGCCTTCAATGGCACCACCCATTTCCCGGCCGATGAAATGGTCGAGTTCTTTCAACGCCTCGGCATGGCCTTCGGGGCCGACACCAATGCCCACACCTCCTTCAAGGAAACCGTTTATAAACTGGAACTCCCGGAAGCCACCGAACCCCTCCTGGAAAAAGGCCTCCTTTTCTTCACGGACGTCGCCCAGAACATGTTCCTCGCCGACAAGGAACTCGAAAAGGAACGCGGCGTCATCATCAGCGAAAAACTCGCCCGCGACGATGTGGACTACCGCATGATGATCGAAGGCTTCAAGTTCTCCCTGCCCGACTCCCTGATCCCCCGCCGCCTGCCTATCGGTGAGGAAGCCGTCATCAAGACCGCCCCCCGCGCCCGCTTCACCGACTACTATAAAAAGTGGTATACCCCCGACCGCATGGCGGTCGTGATCACCGGGGACGTCGACCCGGCCCTCGCCGTCAAGCTCATCACCGCCCAATTCTCCACCCTCAAGGCTCCTGCCAAACCCGCCGCTGAGCCCGACCTCGGCCCCATCACCCCATCCAAAGGGCTGGAAGCCCGGCTGCTCAGCGAAAAGGAATCCGGCCAGATCACCATCAACGTCGAATCCAGCCGCCCCTCCCGCCAGCGTCCTGACAAATCCCTCACCCGGCACCAGGACCTCGTCCGCAGCCTCGGCGATGCCATCGTCAACCGCCGCTTCGAAATCCTCGCCAAAAAACCCAACAGCCCCTTCCTCGCCGCGGGAGTCAGCGCCGACGACTGGATGCGTTATGTCGAAAGCGCCACCCTGCAAGTCACCGCCAAACCCGAAAACTGGGACAAGGCCCTCGCCGTAGGGGAACAGGAAATCCGCCGCGCCGTCCAGCACGGGTTCACCGCGGCTGAACTCGCCGAAGCCAAGGCCAATATCCTCACCGCCTACGAAAACAACGCCCAGGGAGCCGCCACCCGCAAGAGCCGCGAACTCGCCGATCAACTCGTCAAACGCATCGCCGAACACGAAGTCTTCACCCACCCCGACGACGACCTCGCCCGCGTCAAATCCACCCTGCCCGCCATCACCCCTGACGAATGCCACCAGGCTTTCAACCGCGACTGGTCCACCCAAAACCTCCGCATCTTTGTCGCCGGCAACCTGACCCTCGACAACGCCCCCGCCACCATCACCAGCTCCTGGCAGGCCAGCGCCGCCCAGCCCGTCGCCGCACCCGTGCAACAGGCCGACCAGGCCTTCGCCTACACCGACTTCGGCCCGGCGGGTAAAATCGCTTCAGAGAAAACCATCGACGACCTCAAAGTCACCCAGGTCACCTTCGCCAATGGCGTGCGCCTCAACATCAAGCCCACCGACTTCAAAAAGGACCTCATCCAGATCTCCTGCCTGCTCGGCAATGGCCGCCTCACCCTCCCCAAGGACCAGCCCGGCCTCGACGTTTTCACAAGCTCCGTCTTCGACCTCGGCGGCCTCGCCCAGCACAGCGCCGATGACCTCCAGCGCCTCCTCGCCGGCCGCACCGTCGGCACCCAATTCATCGTCGGCGAAGAAAACTTCCTCCTCGCCGGCAAGACCAACCGCAAGGACCTCCTCCTCCAGTGCCAGCTCCTCGCCGCCCAGCTCAGCGCCCCCGGCTGGCGGGAAGACGGCGTCAGCCAGTTCCGCGAAAGCCTCCCTGCCATGTATCAGCAGCTCGGCCACACCGCCGAAGGCCTCATGCAGACCCAGCTCAATGCCTTCACCCATGGCAACGACTACCGCTTCGTCCTCCCCCCGCAGGAAGTCCTCGAAAAACGCACCATGGAGGAAGTCAAAGCCTGGCTCGCCCCCGTCCTCGCCAGCGACTATCTGGAAATCGGCATCGTCGGCGACTGCGACCCCGCCGAAGTCACCGCCGCCATCGCCTCCACCCTCGGCGCCCTCCCCGCCCGGGACGCCGCCAAACCCGCCCTCGCCGACGCCCGGAAAATCGCCTTCCCCACCGGCGTGAAGGACAAAGCCTTCCCCTTCACCAGCAAAATCCCCAAATCCGTCGTCGCCGTCTACTGGCCCACCACCGACCGCATGTCCAACATCCGGCAGTCCCGCCACATGACCCTCCTCTCCGAAATCCTCGACGACCGCGTCCGCCTCAAAATCCGTGAGGAACTCGGCGAATCCTACAGCCCCCAGGTCGCCAGCATGATGAGCGACACCTTCCCCGGCTATGGCCAGACCTTCGCCATGATGATCACCGAGCCCAAACACGCCGACAAACTCGGCCCCATCGTCCGCGACCTCGCTGACAAGCTCGCCAGGGAAGGCGCCACCGCCGACGAACTCGACCGCGCCCGCAAGCCCCTCCTCACCGCCCTCGAAGAGCAACGCCGCAACAACACCTACTGGCTCTCCACCGTCGTCGCCGCCAGCCAATCCCAGCCCCAGCGCCTCGACTGGTCCCGCTCCATGGTCGAAGACTTCACCAGCGCCACCCTCGCCGACCTCAACGCCCTCGCCAAACAATACCTCAAAGCCGACCGCGCCACCATCGCCCGCATCACCGCCGAAAAGGAGAAGCCCGCCAAACCCTGAGGCCTCCCGTCCGCCCTCATGGAGGAATACCCCGACAAATCCCTCACCGTCGCCCACATGGGCATGACCGTGGAGTGAAGGCCGTCCGCGTTGCGATCAGCCACCATCATCTCCGGGGCGGCGCCCGATTCTGACGCATTGGGCCTTTCGGGTTTTTCGGAGAGAGCAGGAGTTACGGTAGCTTGACAATTGTGGAAGAGAGTTCCTTCTCGCCGTCGCGCTTCTTCCAACTGTTGGCCATGGCGGTGAAAAGCTCGCGATCGCGGAAAATGAAATAAACCTGCTTCCATTTGCGCTGGGGGAACTCAGCCCGGATTAGCTCAACAATCCTGTCCTGCTCCGCTGGTTGTATGATGCCGTAAACGCTGATGTGAGTGGAGTTACTACCGCCGGAAATGTAGAGTTTGGGTTGAGGCGTGCCGGAGTAGTGGGTCATGATGAACCGTGAAACCTCCCCCGCCTCGTCTTGGGCCCGTGC
The DNA here is from genome assembly GCA_043753485.1 of bacterium. Lineage (GTDB taxonomy): Bacteria > Verrucomicrobiota > Verrucomicrobiia > Verrucomicrobiales > V1-33 > CAIZWU01. The sequence goes on along the minus strand of JAYUWQ010000662.1, from coordinate 5,900 downwards.
GGATTTCATACCTTTTCAAGGTTCTTCGGCGAGCGAGCGCACCGGGGCGTCTGAAATTGGCTCGACAATGTTGCCACTGACTGCGGCAGGCGGAGCAGAGCGGTCGCAGGCAACAAATGCAAAAAGAATTGAGGCCAGAATCGCTCTTTTCACGGGTGCGGGAGAATCAGGTGGCAAGGGGTTCACAAACAGGATGGCAGGAGATCCCGCCGCCTCCAAGGTAAATCTACGGGCGGGAGAGATCCGGGCTCCTCACGCCGGGCGGGTGATGGTGACGGGGTTACTGCTGCCGCGTTCGTTGCCGGTGGCGAGGATGACGTAGACTTTGTAGCTGGCGGCGTTGCCGGGGGGGAAGGCGGAGCTGCACATTTGTTTATTCAAACAACTCCTTGGGCAGCCCACTTTGGCGGATCATCGAGCGCAACGTCCCGACCGGCACGTCCTTGCGCGGATGCGGCACGATGACGGTGTGTCCCGCCCCGTCCCGATACTTTGCATGGCTTCCGCGTTGGGACACAAACCCAAATCCATTTCGGGTGAGGATGCGGATGAACGCCTCCGAGGAACAACGCTGGGCCATGGGCGTGATAAAAGATCAGGGCACCGCCAACTCGCCCACGGTCACTTGGGAGATCACAGGGCTTCTTTCCTCGGGCTGATCCTCCAGATAAAGCTCCACCGCCTCCCGCAGATTCGCCAAGGCCTCCACCTCCGTGGCTCCAAAGCTCGACACATCGTAATCAATGCACTGCGCCACGAAGTCCTCATCTTCCCGGTAAAGCGTGTAGTGGATCTTCTTCATGATATCCTTTACGATTAGCGGCCCACCGCCGCAAGCAGATTCCCCTCCGCCCGGTCGGCCCAAACCCCGCGGGCCGGCAGCTGATTATCCACCAAAAACTTCACGCCGACAAGATAGTGTGGTCGGTTTTCCCGCCAAGCTTGACGGTGCCCACCCCAGGACGGTAGCCTTGGTTTCCTTGAAGACTCCATCCCGCCACCAAGGATTCACCCGCAAGGAACTTCTGGTGGCCTTGGCTTTGGTCATCATCCTCGGGACCAGTTCTGTTTTTTACCTTCTGCATTTTCTCGGCAGAAAATCGCTTGAGAGGAAGGTTGTGATCACCGCCGGAAGCGCCCGCACTATTCACTTGCTGCTGGTGACATGGGCTGAGGATCATGATGGAGAGTTCCCCACCGCCCATCAATTCTCAAACGAAGCCTTCCGGGAACTGTTCAAAGCAGGCTTGGTGGATACCGAAAACCTCTTCGCCATCCGTTTCCCCAAAGACGCTTGGCACAAAAATTCTCCTTCAGGAGACGGCAGCGGACCCGACAACATCATCGGCACCGCCCCGGACTTTTCCCTGGCCCTTCAGCGCGGCGAATGCGCTTACGCCTACGTGTCAGGACTCAACCTTGCCTCCCGTGGCTCACTGCCCCTGTTGGCCAATGCCTTCTCCGAATCGCTCGGGGTTTACACGAAGGATCAATTACACAAAGGCGGTGTCTTCAAAGGGACCAAAGGCGTCTGGGTCACAGTGGGCGGAAGCGCCAAAGTCGGGGACTTGAGCCCGGACTTCCGGATATTGGATTTGAAGGATGGGAAAGTAACAGACGTCTTTTCCAGAGAATGGGGCACCAATCCCGACGACATCAAAAACCCTGAAGGCTAGGGTACCAGGATGGCACGGGATCCCTCCGCCTCCAAGATAAATCTGAGGGCGGGATAATTCCCGGGCTTCACACTGGGCGGGTGATGGTCACGGGGTTACTGCCGCGCTCGGCGCCGGTGGTGAACCGGTTTATTTTCATAACACGATCCTTCAATTCTTCCGGTAAGGAGCCTCCACCAACTTCAAAATCGAAAAGTGCCTCACATTAAGCGTTTGCAGCTTGAGTCCGTGAATCAAGGCCGTCGCCGCGATCAGACAATCCGCCAGTCCTGCCCCCTGTGATTTGTGTTCACGCCGCAGCAAGCCACCCACTTCGGCGATTTCCTCCGTGATCGGCAGCACCATGAAGGAAGAAATCGTGCAATCAACCCTGGCCCGTTCCCCGTCCCTTACTCCTTGGTAGATTTCGGCCACGGTCATGGCGGAAAGACAGGCCCCGGCGATACGGGATTCCACTGCCGCCACCGCATCCGGCAGACCGCGCAGGTCATCGATCAGCATATCCGTATCGAATAAATACGTCATGCCTCAGTAGCGTTCGAACTCTGCCCGCAGTTTCCTGACATCCGGCACGGCCGACCGGTCGGCCCAAACTCCGCGAGCCGACCTCAGCCGCTCCAACTGCGCTGCCTTGTCCTGCCGCGCAATAAAATCATCCAAAGCCCCGCGGATCAACTCGCTGCGCCGCTGCCCCGAACGTCCCGCAATGCGGGCAATCGCGGTATGCTCCTCTTCGGTGAAATCAGTCGTCGCTTTTGCGGCTGATTTCTTCGCGCAGCAATTGTTTCACGTCCTTGAACTTCGGCTCGTTGCGTTCATCCAGGTTGCACAGGTCCTCGTGAGCTTGCAGCATCATTTTTGCGGCACCGATGGAGTCGGCCGGCTTTTTGATGCCAGTCAAATCGGTGTCGGGCAGCTGTTCAAATTCGGAGTCGGGCGGGGGCTGAAATGCAGGATCGTCGGGGCGCATCGCATCAATTCGCGCCAAGCGGTCCAAACCGAGCGACCGGCAGGACTTCAATTCGCGATCACCGGCGCTGAAAATATGAAGCTGCTGTTTGTCTCTGCGTTTCAGCCCGAATCCGGCCAGCAAGCCGAGAAATGTGCTGTCCATTCCGTGGCACTGGGCTAGATCGACATGCAAGCACCGGCAGTCATCCCCGATCTGCTCTTGCAACCAGCGACGAAAAGGCTGGGCGTTTAGATAGCTGCCCCGACCGGCCAGCCGCACAAATGCTTCTCCGTCCCGGATGGAAACGAAGATGCCATTCAATGTTTCGCTCATAATGATGCGTTCCGTGAGTCGCACCAACCTACACCCACCGCCGCGGGACGGGAAGCGAATTATCAGGTAAGGTGGTGATTCGTCCGGATCAATTGAAACTCAAAAATTCCTGGCTTGGCCAAGGCGGGTGAATAGCCTCTAAATTAAGTTCCAGATCCCGGCGACGACATGCCCATGTGTCGCGGGCGCCGGCTTTTGCCGCGTTGCGTTTGCGGAGGAATTGATGCAAGTCAAACCCAACATCAAAACCAACCAGCCAACCTCGTCCACTGTCGTGGCCACGGAAACACCGATCGGGCGAAACTGTCGGCGGGTGGCGCTGGTTTGCGCTTTATTGACGGTCGCATTGGGTCTGCTCACGGTCGTGGCGTGGACCACCGGCTGGCACATTCTTGCCAGTGGCCGTTCGAAATACATCCCGATGGCGCCGAGCACTGCTCTGGGTTTTCTGCTGCTGGGGACCGCGCTCTTCCTGCAAGCCAATCGGTTTGCGAAACGAAACGCGCGCCATTTGTTATCGGCGGTTGTTTCTCTGGCATTGGCATTCCCACTGCTGAAACTGCTCGAATTCTTCACCGGGATTCAGCTCGGAATCGAAGAATGGCTGGTGCGCGATCCGGCGATGTTCGGCTCCGTGCCGACGGCCCGCATGTCGCCAGTCACGGTCTCGACCTTTTTGCTGGCCGGTTCGGCGATGGCTGCGCTGGTGGTGGCATCGATCCGGCGATGGGCGGGTTATCCCGCCGCCGCGACGGTCATCATCGCTTTGTTGATCATTCTCGGTTATCTCTATGGCACACCGCTGTTGTACGGCGGAAAAACCATTCCCGTTGCGCTCTCGACCGCCCTTGCCTTTCTTTGCATTGGCATCGGATTGGTCGCCGCTGCCGGAACGGAATGCTGGCCGTTGCGGCCCCTGATCGGCTCCGCGACCCGGGCCTTGTTGCTGCGGGCCTTTCTGCCGGTGACAATCGTGGGCGTTCTGATCAACGGTGCCATCTGGCGGATGGTGGCGCTGCGTTTCGATGTGAATCCGGCGCTGTTGTCGGCTTCGTCGGCGTTGATTTTCGCTCTGGCCATGAGCGCGGTGATTTTACAGGTGGCCAGCATTGTCGGTGGCCGAATTGACCGGGCCGAGGCGGAGCGCAATCTGGCCCAGCAGGAGTTGCGCGCGCTCAATCAGCAGTTGGAACAGCGCGTAATGGAACGGACCCGTCAACTGGGCGAACGGAATGCCGAGATGGAAGAGGAACTGAGGATGGCCCGGGAACTTCAACTGGCGATGCTGCCGCAACAGTTTCCCAATGTTCCACGGTCGGCAAAACCGAAGGAAAGCGCCCTCCAGTTCCTTAGTTTCTATTACCCAACGGGCGCGGTGAGCGGCGACTATTTCGACGTCGTTCCCCTTTCGGATACCGCGGTTGGAATATTCATTTGCGATGTGATGGGCCACGGAGTCCGGGCGGCGTTGGTCACAGCCATGATGCGGGCCCTGGTGGAGGAACTCAGTGCCAAAGCAGCCGATCCCGGCACCTTGCTGACGCAAATCAACCGCGATCTCACTAAAATTCTCCAGCAGACTGGTACCGTCATGTATGTGACCGCATGCTACGTCGTGTTGGACGTGGCCGGCAGTCAGCTTCTCTACGCCAACGCTGGCCATCCGAACCCGCTTCACGTCCAGCCGGGGGCCGGCTCCGTCCACGCCATGAGCGCGGACGAACCGTCTGCACCGGCGATGGGGCTGTTCGACGATATCGTCTATCAGACCTCGGCGGGCGCCATACACGCCGGCGACCTGCTTCTATTATTTACCGACGGCGTGTTCGAAGTGGACAGTCCGGCCGGCGGCCAGTTCAGCCACGAACTCCTGCAGGCCGCAGTACAGCGCCGCGCCCATCTGGCTCCTCACCAATTGCTGTCCGAACTGCTCTCTGAAATCCGGCAATTCTCCGGCAATGAAGGCTTTGCCGATGATGTCTGCGTGATCGCTGTCGAAGTCACACGGTTGTGTTAAACCCGGAATAGTCTCCCGCCCGCCAGGACCTGACTATAACCAGTGGTGACCAAGCACCGGGCCAATTCCTTCGGCAGTTGATTATCCACCAGAAACCTCACGCCGCCAGAATGGTATGACCGGTCTGCCGGGCAGCATAGGTCAAAGCAGCGGTAATGTCTTCCGATTCCAGATTCCAACAGATTCATCCTTACAAAGTGCAGGCGTTTCTCCAGAGGTTCAAGGGTGAGGGCCTTTCGCTGACGACGGCGGACTTGGGTGGATAGGTGTGTCAAATCCGCCCCGTGCCGCCCTGCCCGGCCATCACCGCCGGATCTGGAAAAACCAGCGTGGGCCGGTGTAGGAACCGGGGAGATCCATGGCGGTGGAGGTGCCGGCGGAGGGCACGCCGGTGATGACTTCGGACCAGTTGGACAGATTCGTGGAGGCCCAGATGGAGTAGAATTCCGCCGGGCGGGACCTCCAGGTCAGGTTGACGGAGCCGAGGGTTTTTTGATAGGTCATAGCTGTGACCACCAGAGGAGTGAGGGGATCGACGATGAAGGATGAGGGCACCGGCACGGTGGCGTTGAAGGTGTCCGGCGAGGAGAGGTAGAAGTCATCCAGCTGCACGGCTTCGAAGGCCTGGTTGGCGGTGGCGGCGCAGAGGAAGAGGTAATGGATGTCCGGCAGCGGGGAGCCCAGCACCACAACTTCCTGGGGTTCGCGGTCGGAGTCGTATTCCTCGAAGATCGTGGTCCGGACGCCGCCTTCTGGAGCGACATGGACAGTGTAGGTATCGGTGGAGCCGAGGGGGTTGTTGGTGAGATCCACCCAGACATTATAGACCTGATCCGGCAGGAAGGAGTAGGCGGCGGGCTGCCAGGCGGCGCCGATGCCATCGCGCGCCTCCATCAGGAGCGGCCCTCCCGCAGCGCGGGCC
>JAYUWQ010000661.1:0-3602 GCA_043753485.1 bacterium | reverse complement strand
GGCTCCGGCTTTTTTTGGAGCTGCTCGAGGAGGCGGTCCTTCTTTTCGCCGGCGGGCAGGGTATCGATCCAGCGCTGGGCGGCTTCGGGTTCGTGGGGGAAGAGGGTTTCGGCGAAGCTGAGGGTGGCGGCGTCTTTGGCGGGGCCGGCGGGCTGGGTGTTGAGCCAGGTGCCGACGGCGTTGTAGTCGCGCTGGGTCCATTGACGGATGATGCCATTGGTGTGTTCTTCCAGTTGTTCGGCGGGGAGGTTCTTCTGCATCCAGCCGAGCCATGGGGTGGGATCGGTGCCATAGAGACCGCCGGTGACGCCGTTCAGCACCTTGCTTTTTTCCTGCGGGGTGAGGGTGGAGGATTCCAGCCAGGGGGCGGCGGTGTCGAAGCCGCCGCGCACCAGTTGCGAGCCGATGCCGGTAAGAACGGAGTCGCGGAGGGACTCCACTTTTTTCTCCGTGCCGGGAGCGGGCGGGTCGGCGGTGACCTTGCGCAGGGCGGCGAGGAGGGAATCGCGGTTCGCTCCCTGGGCGATGGAGCCGGCGAAACGGGCGGAGCCGAAGCGGTTGTTTTCGTCAGCGGGATCCGTTTTTTGATCGATGATGTTGCGGAGGGCGCGTTCGGGGTCGGCCTTGGCGAGTCCGGCAAGGGCCTGCTGGCGGGCCATGTCATTGACGAAGCCGCTGTCCTTGTGCTCCTCCATCCAGGCAAAGGCGGCGGCGGGATCGGTCTCGGCGAGGCGGCCGATGGCCATGCCAGCCATGTAGCTCATGCCAGGATTGTCCTTCAGCATGTCCTTGCTATCGAGCACGAGCTGGAGGGCGCTGCGCGGGTTTTGCTGGGCCAGCATCATGACGGACATGCCGATGAGTTCGCCCTTGGCCTGCGCGGGGAGGGAAGGATCGCCGCGGACTTCCTCCAGCAGAATAGCAAAGTCCGCTTCCTTGAGATCCATGAGTTTTTCGAAGACGGCCATGGCGCGCTTCTTGGCGGCGGCATCCATCTGCGTGCCGGATTTCTGCTGTTCCTTCTGTTCCTTGGCAAAGGCGATGATCTCCCGGGCGATGGCGCGGACATTCGCCTGGCGGGCGGCGAGGGCGGCGGTGGCATCGGCCTTGGCGATCACCGCGGCGCTTTTCCACGGGGTGAGGGTGCCGGGGGTAGCCTGGGCAGTGAGCCAGTCCGGATCGATGCCCAGCCGGACGACTTCGGCGCGGAGTTGGTCGCGCTCGGCGAGGCCGGTGGCGGCGGCGCGGTGCTGGAACCACCCGGCGAGGGCGGCGGTGCCGAGGATGCCGGCGGTGAGGAGGAGGGAAGTTTTCATGGAGAAGAGTTGAGTGTTGAAAGTTGAGTGTTGAAAGCAGCCAGTTAATTGATGTTATCAGATGCGGGGGGAAGGGGGCGGGATTTCATCACCGGTGGCGGGTCAAGGCCTCTCAACCCTCAACTTTCAACTCCGGCTCCACTACAAACAGCTAGGGCCCGGCCAGTTTGGCCAGGGCAGCATCGCGGGCGGCAGGGTCGGAGATCCTGCCGGCGAGGGCTTGCAGGGCTTCTTTGTTGGATTTGGGTCTGGCTTGATCCAGGAAGGAGACGAGCAGGTCATCCGAAGGCTGGGCGGTGTGGAGTTCCGAGACGAGGGCGAGGGCGTCGGCGGGGCTGTAGTTGCCGTATCCATTGCTGGACGAGGCAATGCTATTGCCGAGGGTGGTCTCGGCGGCGGCGGCATCCTCCTGGGCCAGCCAGGTGCGCAGTTTGGTGGTGTTTTCGAGGTTGGGTTTTTCGGTGCCATTCCCCCACGTCCGCTGCTGGAAGCTGGTCTCCGCCACCCCGGAGACAAGGGCCGTGCGCTCCTCCGGGGTCGCTTCGATGGTGCTGAAAAACTTGCTCACGCCGTCCAGACTATCCTTGCTGTAAACCCGCTGGGCGAGCTGCTTGAGGGCACCGGTCTGTTCCTTGTCAGGCAGGATCCCGCGCACCAGATCGCTGAACTCCTTCTGCGAGGCGGCGTCCGCCTCGAAACCGTTGGCGCTGGCGAGGACGACGGTCCGTTCCTTTTCCGGCAGGGCGAGCAGCCGCTGGCGGGCGGCGTCGGGATCCTTTTCCCACAAGGGCTTCAGCACACTGCTGATCATTTGCGTCTGTTCCTGGTTCACGTCGCTGAGCGCGGTGCTTTCAAATTGCCCGGCGGCCACGGCGCCATCGAACCATGTCAGGGCCCCGGTAAGGTCCTTTTTGGCCCAGGAGGAAAAGGCGTTCCTCATGGTGAAGCCGATCATGTTGACGGGCGACCCGGAAGCGGACTTCATGAAGGCCGCCGCCGCCATCACCGCGGCCTTGGGGTCGCTTTCGCCCAGGCCCTGGATCAGCATCATGACGAGACCATCCCGCTGACCGGGGGGGAGATCCAACTGCCCGGCATCGGTGATGAGCGCGGAGAGCTCGTCCGACGAGAGCTCGAGGATCGTCTTCTGCAGTTTGAGCATCGCCTTCATGTCCGGCATGGTGCCGTTCTGCATGCCTGCTATCAGCGTGGCCATTTCCTTGAGATCGATGACGGGGCGGGCGCCGCTGGCGGCAGGATCGGCCTTGGCCTTGCCGTCGGCCCCGCCCCGGGACGCGGCTTCCGCCTTGGCCTGGGTCGCGGTGTGGTGGGTCGTCACTGCCTGGATGGTCTCGCGGAAGAGGGTGGCCTGCTGCCGGACGGGGTCCTGCGCGAAATGCTGCCACGTGAGAAAAGCGGCGGATCCGATGAAGGCGGCCAGCGGCAGCAGCAGGGTTTTGAAGGACATGCGCGGCTTATAACGAATCCAGCGGCATTTGTCGCCTATAAAATGGCGGCCGAGCCCGCCAAAGCCGGCGGCCGAAGGGCGGGGGGGATTTATAACCACAGATGACTCAGATGGACACAGATGGCTTTGGCTTCGTGGGTTCAGGAGCCTCATACTTCTTCCTTTCCCTATCTGTGAAAATTTGTGAAATTTGCCTGCGGCCGTCTCCGCTGCGCTCCGGCTGTGGTCCCAAAGTTTTCAGCTCCGCTAATTCCCTCATTTCCAAATTCCAGGGCGGGTGCACCTTGGTGCGGACCAACCCCACTGAACCCCATGAATCCTGATGCACCTCCACGAGGCCTTTCCACCCTGTGCATCCACGCGGGCACGCATCTGGACCCGGAAACTGGCGGGGCGTGCAGCCCGATCTATACGTCCACGGCGTTCGCTTTCCCGAATCCGGCCAACGAGACCTTCTATCCGCGCTACTTCAACACGCCCAACCAGCAGGTGATCTGCCGCAAGCTGGCGGCGCTGGAACAGGGCGGGGCCGCGCTAGTGTTCGGTTCGGGCATGGCGGCCATCTCCACGGTGACACTCGCCTATCTGAAACCCGGCGATCATGCGATTTTCCAAAACGACCTCTACGGGGGCACGATGCAATGGATCACCAAGGAACTGGAACGGCTGGGGGTGCAGGTGTCGTGGGGCGCGGACGTGGCAGACTTCGCGGCGGCGGTGCGGCCGGAAACCCGTCTGATCTACGTGGAGTCTCCCTCCAATCCACTGCTGCATTGTGTGGATCTGAAAGCGGTGGCGGAGCTGGGGCGGCGGCATGG
>JAYUWQ010000660.1:0-9454 GCA_043753485.1 bacterium | reverse complement strand
AACACCCATTTCGGGGACGAGATGGCCGCCACCATCATTGAGGTCGGCTTTCATGACGAGGAAAGCGACGCCAAACTGTTGCGCGATCCGAAGGTCCGGCTCGCGGCCGCCAAGGCTTCCATGCAGGCCGCAGTCCGCTACATGAACACCTACGCCGGCGCACCCCTTGCCTTCCTGCCTGATCCCCCGCAGAACCTCCGCACTTCCGGCACCGCCAACGGTTCGGTCACCTTGAACTGGTCGGCGCCTGTCAGCGTCGGTGGCAGCGGCACGCCGACGGGTTACGTGGTCTATCGTTCCAGCGATGGCCGGGGGTTTGGGAATCCCGTCGTGCTCGGCAATGTCACCACCACCACTCTGACCGGGCTGCCCACCGGCACCGCCTTGTTCTTCCGCGTTGCCGCGACCAATGCCGGAGGTGAATCCTTCCCCTCGGAAACCGCCACCTGCCGCCTCCCCACCGCCGGGCAAAACATACGCGTGCTGATGGTCAATGCCTTCGACCGCTTTGACCGCAGCACCAACCTCAAACAGACCCTCAACGCCAAAGCCTACGTGCCACCCGGAGCCGCCGGCACCGCCGAGCGCGTGCTCCCCCTGCGGAGCAATGCCTTTGACTATCTGGTGCAGCACGCCCAGGCGGTGAGCGCCCATGGCTTTGCTTTTGATAGTTGCGCCAACGACAACGTAGGCGCCGGCAGTGTGCCCCTGGCGGCCTATCCGATCGCCCTGTGGGCCAACGGGCAGGAATCGACCACCGATGAATCCTTCAGCGCCACGGAGCAGTCCCGCATCGCCACTTTCCGGAATGGCGGTGGACACCTCATGGTCAGCGGGTCGGAAATCGGCTGGGATCTGGACCGGGACACCGGTCCCACCGCCGCGGACCGCAGCTTTTATAACACCCACCTCAAAGCGGATCTCGGAGGCAATGGAAACGACAACTCCGCCAGCTACAGCGTCGCTCCCGTCGCTGGCGGGCTTTTTGCGGGACGCGCCGCTGCCAGCTTCGACAACGGATCGCTGGGCCTCTACCGGGTGCAGACGCCGGACATTCTGACCCCATCCGGCCTCGGCGCTTCCGCAACATTATCCTACAATGGTGTCGCTCCCGGAGCCGCCGCGATCCAATATGACGGCAGCGCCGGGGGCGGCCGGGTGGTCTACCTTGGCTTCCCTTTTGAAACCATCAGCAATGCCACCCGGCGCACCGAATACATGGCCAGCATTCTCGATTATTTCACGATCGAAGCCGACGCCGCCGATCCTGATTTCGACCAACAGACCAACCTGATCGAATACAGCACCGGCAGCGATCCTCTGGCGCGTGATTTCACCCCACCGCTGACTGCAAGCTTTCCGGCAGATCCGCTGTCCATCCAACTTTATCACAACACCAGCGCCATCGGCATCCGCAGCACAGTGGAAACCACCTCCAATCCGGCCGGACCATGGACGGTGCTGGCACGCAGCCTCGCCGGCGCCGCCTATGCCGAAGTGGCCTCCGGTTGGACCATTCAGGAAAATGGCCCCGGCACGCGGAAATTGGTGACCCTCACACGATCCGCCGCACTGCCCGTTCCGGCCCCGGCACGGCAATTTTTCAGACTGCGGGTGGAGCGTTATTAGAAACGCAGCGGCGGCGCGTTCCCTGCGTCCGAAGGTGTCCCCCTGAATCCGCAAAACGTTGCCGGAAGCACCGACCTCCCTTCAAAAGCCGCCTTGGTCCGGGGATTCACCCGGGTCAACGCCGTCCCGGAAGCAAAGGATTCCTGGTGGCACCCGGATCCGTGCCGGTCTTCCATCGAACGACACGTTCATTACCCTTGAGCAGGGATACTCCGAGACCGCTCAGGGCCTCGTCCCATTTATAACTGGTCACTTCGGTCACCCGGTCCCCCGAAGCCGTGGTGGAGGATGAATAAGAGAGGGATTTCATGGACTGGACGACGATAGGCTCTGTCTTCACCTTGACGCTGCCAAACGCCGGAATGTCCGGCACCGGCACGGTCCCGATGGACCGCCTGGCGATGGTTTTCGATGGGCCCGCATAGGCCCCTTGATTCCGGTCCGTGCGCTCCACCACCTGGGCCCACTCCAGGCTCAGCCCTCTTACCGGAAAGGCAGAGCCATTTTTCACAGTGATCACCCAGCTCCAGGTTTGGTCTTTGCTGTTCACCGCCGTGGAACCGCCGGTGGAAAGGGTGTTGGAAGTTTCCTTGTCCTTCGTCGCGGCAAAGGTCAACTTGGTCAACGATTTCACCTGCAGCCACGCCGCCACTTCCTGCTGGTGGGCCGGGATCAGGACCGACAGAAGAACTTTTACTTCACGGCCATCAACGGTGCGTTTGATGGTCACCTCCTTTTCGTTGGCGGCCCGGATCTCACCCTCCAGATTACGCCCATCGGTGGAAGTGAAAGTCCGGGCGGGCAGGATGGCCACGCCCGGCAGCAGCAATCCAGCAGCAAAAAGGATCAGTTTTTTCATATCGGGCAAAAATCGTCAGGAAGATAACCATGGTTTTACTTTTGGCAAGATACGACAGGAAAAACCCACCTTGACCGCTGGAGTCCGGGACTGCCGGCACGCTTTCCGATAGAGGGTTTCGTCTCAAGGCGGAACGCCTTCGATCTCCTGAGTATTTTCAAAAACCTCCTGATAGCGTTCCAGCCATCTCCGATCTTCCCACTCCAAATCAGCTTCTTGCTTCAGGCGCTGGGCCTTCGGCGCCAAAGCGGCCTTGATCGGCGGATAGCGGTCCAGAATCTTTCGAGCCCCATCACCGGACGCAACAGAGATCAATCTCAAATCCAATTCCATCACCGCCTGCCCGATCCATTCCTGCCGCAACCATTCCGGTTCGGTTCCGTTCATGGCTTCAAGTAAAAGCAGACTGGAACTCCCATAATACTTTCCAAAGGGATCCGGTGGCAGATAGTGAATCGGTGAAAAATCGGACCGTTTCCGGACTGCGGCGTAGTCGATGCCTTCGCGCCACTGCTTTGCCTCAAAATACCGACTGAGCTGATAAGTCTGCCGCACCGGTCCCTGCACGGGAATCGCGATGAGGATCCAACCCAACAGACAGGCTGCCGCCGCCTGAATGACTCCTGGACTTTCCGCAATCCGCTCACGGCAGAGGGGTTTGGTCTCTCCTTCGCGTTCCCTGAAAAAATAAACGATGATCGCCAGCAGACTGGCCATCCCCAACCACAAGGAGCCGGTCATCACAAATCCGGAGGCTTGCTTGAGAAAAACATGATGCGGAGGCAACCTCACGCCCCCCATGATGCCCACCAGCGAGAGACCTTTTACCAGACTGCCGAGGCCCATTTCGATGCAGGCTGGCAACATGACCCAGGCGAGCACCCGTCCCACCGCCGCTCCGGTCAGCACGGTAACCACCCGAACGATCAGGGCCACCCGCCATACGGAAACCACGATCAGGAAAGCGAAATTCCACTGCGTCGCCCGGAGCAAATCCGTGAACCGCTCGACCGGAAAGCCATACAGCCAGGCACAGGGAGCGGTCAGCCAGAAAAACGTCAGAAAGGTGCGGAAAGCCGGATCTTTGCCGTTTTGGGGATAACTTGAAACCCCCGCCATCAACATGAGCCAGATCAGCCCCGCAGAGAACAGGGACATGCCAAACGGCCCGAGGATCCATTGAAGTTGTGCCAGCAGGGACAGGTGATCGTAGTTCCGGGCGATCCCGGCGCTGACCACCAACAGGGCTCCGGCCCATAACGCCTGACGGCTGGCGGCGATGCGTTCGATCGCCCCACGGTGGCCCACGAGGTAAAGCAGCAAATCAGACGGGCGCATTTGTGTAGGGAAGTGCCTGAAGCCGGCACCGGAGGACGCCATGATAGGACCAGAACCAGTCCAGGCAAGCCCTTTGGTCCACGGCGGCACCGCTGCAAGTTCCAGTTGCCGCAGGGGAGCAGAACCGGCAGAATCGCCCAGCAACTTTCAACCAACAACGACACAATCATGGGCGCTCAATGGAAACAGAAATGGCGGGAACTGACCTCCAACAAAAAAGGTCAGGTGGTGGGGAAACTCGTGCGCGAAATCCAAGTCGCGGTGCAGCAGGGCGGCGTGGACCCGGATATGAATCCCCGGCTTTATGCGGCCCTCGAAAAAGCGCGGAAGAACTCCGTGACCCGCGAAACCATCGAACGCGCCATCAAGACCGGCTCGGGCCAGGGTGGTGAAAAGGCGCAGTTGGAGACGGTCATCTATGAAGGATTCACTCCTCACAAAATCCCGGTGATGGTGGAAGCCCTGACTGACAACCGGAACCGCACCGGCCCGGAAATCCGCACCCTCTTCAAAACCGGTGCGCTCGGCACTCCCGGCAGCGTGGGCTTTTTCTTCGAACACATGGGGGTGGTGGAAGCAGTGCATCCCGAAGCCAGCCGCGAGGCGGAGGATGATGCCATTGAGGCCGGGGCCCAGAATGTCGAGGAATTGGACGCCGAGGAGATTCCCGAAGGCCACACCGGCGCCACTTTCCTGACCGACCCCAAGGAACTTGCCGCCGTCTCCAAAGCCCTCGCCGCCCTGGGCTGGAAACTTCAGGCCAGTGAGTTGCGTTACCTGGCCAAGACCTTCCCGGAACTAACGGAAGCACAGCAGGAGGAAGTCGGCGCGTTCCTGTCAGCCCTGGATGACCACAGCGATGTGCACCGGGTCTATGCAGCGGTAAAATAATCTGCCCTGTCCTCTTGGCTGGTGGTCCCTGGTTATTGATTTCCCACCTCGACTATCCGGGTTGCTTCCGGGGCACCAGCGCAGGAGCCAGCACTGCCCCCAGGAAAAGAAAACCGGCGATGAGATACATCCCGGCATCCAACCGGCCGTGATTGGCCTCCTTGATCCAGCCCATCAGATAGGGCCCCATGAAACCGGCGAGGCCCCCAATGGAATTGATCAGGGCGATCCCGGCGGCGGCGGCTCCGGCCAGGGAGGTGGTGGTCATGGACCAGAAGACCGGAAGCGCCGCCAGGATGCCGGCGGAAGCCAGGGAGAGGGAAGCAATCGCGCCCAGGGGTTGTTGTCCATATGCCACGCTGAGGATCAAACCCGCCCCACCCGACACGGCACTGAGGGCAAAGTGCCAACGGCGCTCGCCGCTGCGGTCGGAGCTCCGGCTCAGCAACAACATGGCCGGGATGGAGCACAAATAGGGCACCGCGGTGAGCATGCCAATGTGCACTGGATTCTGGAAGCCGGAATTCTTCACCAATTGCGGCAACCAAAAGCTGACCGCCCCATATAGGCCCATGCTGACGCAAAAATAGATGAGGCTCAAACCCAGCAACCGGGGCTGCAGCAAAAGCCGGGTCAGGGGGACCCGCCGTTTTTTGCGTTGCGGTTCCGCATCAAGGTGGGCCTGCAGCATGCCTTTCTCCTGCTCCGACAGCCAGGGCGCATCGTGGATCCCATCCCGGAGATAAAATAACACTGCCACGCCGACGATCACCGAAGGCAGTCCCTCCAGCAGAAAGAGCCACTGCCAGCCCGCCCAGCCATGCACCCCATCGAACGCCCCCAGGATCCAACCTGACAAGGGACTCCCCACCACGCCGGCAACGGGAACGGCCGTCATGAAAAGCGCAATGATCCGGCCCCGTCGCCACGCCGGATACCAGTACGTCAGGTAAAGGATGATCCCTGGGAAAAATCCGGCTTCCGCCACCCCGAGCAGGAAGCGCATGAAGTAAAACATCCCCGGCGTCCGGACGAACATCATGGCAGCGGAGATCAGACCCCACGTGATCATGATCCGGGCAATCCACACCCGCGCGCCAAATTTTTCGAGCAGGAGATTGCTGGGAACCTCAAACAGGAAATATCCCAGAAAGAAGATACCGGCGCCCAGGCCATAGACGGAATCGCTGAACCCGAGATCCGTCAGCATCTGAAGTTTGGCGAAACCCACGTTCACCCGGTCCAAAAACGCGAGAATATAACATAAAAACAGAAATGGAATCAGCCGCAGGGTGACTTTGCGGTAGGTGGCCTCCTCGTCGGCGGGGCGGATTTCCGGGGCATTCATGGATTCGGGCGGCAAGGTTTGAAGGAAGCCCCCTACCCTGAAGGCTCCGCAGGAGCCGCACCACCAAAAACAGTCCGGCTGGCGGAATATCCGAAGGCACGCCCCGGCAGTTGATCGGGATTTCCTATCAGGAGGATCCCGCACACGACCACTCCAGTCCGCTTCATCCTGGGGCAAAAAATTGCGGGGCTTGCTGTCCGCAAGCCCCGCAGCGCATGAATTTGAAGCGGCAACGGTCAGATTCCCTTCCCGCTTGGACCACGGCGCAGGAGGCGCAGTTGATCCAGGCTGAGAACCGGTTCACCGATCAAAGGCTTCAAGGTCGCGATCAGCACCTCCAGCCGGGCAATTTCCTCTTCGCGGCGGGTGGTGGCCGTCAAGCGGCGCAGGCGGGCAATGTCAGCCGTAAACATGGCCTCCATCTGGTGGGAAGCCTTGCCGGCGAGTTCGCGCATCTTGACGGCAGCGCGCTGGGTGAGGATGCGCATCATGCTCGGGATGATGTTGTAGAGGGGGCGGGCGTTGTTGCGCAGCCATTCGCGGCGGCCATTGCGGACGATCTTGTTGACCATCTCGCTGGTGTACTCGCCGCTCATGTCCTCGAAGTCGTGACTGATGACACAACGCACCGGGGTCGGTGGCATGTGGCGGGAGGTCTGTAGTTTGGAATCCGCCGGGCCTGGAGTGGCGAGGAAAATCCCTTCCAGCAGGACGATCTGGGCGCGCTCATCCTCCCACACCACGTAGGCCGTGTTGCCAATCGCGGTGGCCAGCAAACGGTCCGTGGCCCGGGCCACCAAGGGGTGGTCCCAGGTCAGGAAATCGGCGTCCTCCCGCACCATCGCGGTGGTGCGGCTGTAGCAAAGTTTCATCCCTTCCTTCGGAATCTCCTCAAGACGGAAGGTGGCCTCCGGATTGGGTTTGACCACCACGGTGCGGCCACTCTTGGTCTCCACAAGGATCCCGAGCTGCTCCAGCGTGCGGTTCATGAAGATATCGAGGGAATCATCCTCGTCGGTGGCCTTCATGCGGGAAGAGGCCTGTTCCGCCCCATTTTTACGGCAGGAGACGGCTTCGAGGAAGTGGTCGCGATGCTTGTCGATCCGCTTCAGCGCCGAGTCGTGGGTGGACGCCGATTTTTTGAGGAGCGCTTTGAGTTCCTCGTCGAGTTTCGGGTTGTGTTTCACGCCGATCCGTTTGGCGATGTCGTGGACCGGTTTGGCAAATTCAGCGGCAACCTCGGCCTGGGCGGGCGACCAGGTGGAAAAAGCGTGCAGGCCCTGTTCCAGCCACTGGGCGGTCATTTCCTGGGGGGTATCCTCGATCACTGGAACGAAGATTTTCAGGGAATCCCGACGTTTGGAATTTTCGGCCACGAAGAGGCGGTTAGCCGCTTCTTCCAAAGTAAGCGGCGTGTCCCAAAGAATGGTAATGTCCATGCCCGGGAAACTCCGGCCAATGGTATCTTCCTCACCAACCACCACCACACTGGGGGCAATATCGTCGCTGCCCCGGATGTCGGGTCCGACCAGTTCCACCAGACCCTGGACTTTTTTGGAAAGCACTTTTTCCACCGCGAGGGCCCGGCTGCGGCTGGCGCAAATCACCAAGGCGGTCGGAAGCGGGGCGGGAGCCGCAGCTTCCTCGGCGGGTACCGGGGGCACGGAGGGAACTGCGGGCGGCGCGGGATTCACCAAGGTGGCCAACCAAGTCGCCAGAGTGCTGTCGGCAGCGGACGGCAGGGCCTTGGCCTTGCTTTTACCACTTTCCAAGGGCTTGCCATGGAGCTTGAATTCCTCCTTCAAGCCTTCACGCACTTCCGGCTTCAGGCATTCCACCCGGATGAGGGAAACTTCGCGGCTGGGGATGCCGAGGGCGGACTGACGGGTGTTGCGGAACACATAACGTCCCTGCTCCTGCCCATCGAGGAGGAAATCGATGATTTGATCCCGGGCTTCTTCCCGTCCTTCCTTCCAAAGTTTAAGGGCTTCCTTCAGTTTCGGTTCACCGGTGATGAGCGGTTTGACAAATCCATCCGATTCCCGGTCCCAGGCTGTCACTCCCAGCAGATGTGTTATCGCCGCCTCAATGGCTTCGCCTGCTTTGCGGTGCGATGCAGTTTTACGCGGGGTGGCGAAGGCTTCATTGTCCAGCAGGTGCAGGCGGCCAAAATGGCTCTTGGCATCCTGCTCCGGACCCGCATCGCTCAAAATAATCAGGCTTTTGGTGGCGTGTGAAATTGCTTCCAACGCGGTCCATGCCGGATTTCCGCCTTCTTCGGTCCATTCCAGCGTTTCACCGCCGGCCACGATCACCACATCCCAGCCCGCTTCGGCCGCGGCCGCCGCACGTTTGCCCCGTCCACCGGAAATATCTTCCAGAGAGCAGGATTCCCACGGCCAGTCTTCGCCCACAAAGGGATTGGTGGATTCCTCACCTTTTTTGGAGGTCTTTTTCGCGGGTTTGGCCGAGGGGGCAAAATCATCTGCTGTGACACGCGCAAAGCTGAAGGCGAACCGCCGGGACAACTCCAATTCCAGCGTTTCCAACAAATATTCCGGGGCCAGCAGCAGCACCCGGTCGGCACTTCCAAACGTTTGGAGCCGTTGCAGGATCAAGCCGGCTTCCACCGTCTTGCCCATGCCCGGTTCATCTGCCAGCAGGACGCGGGGAAACGCCTGTCGGGTGGACTGCACAGCGACATACAACTGGTGGGGACGCGGGTTGAAGCGCCCGTTGAAAAAGCCGCGCAGGGGGGCCCGCAAGGTTTTGAACCGGCGGTAGAGCGCCCGGTGACGCAAATTATAGACCGGCTTGTCATCCACCTGGGCATTGAGCAAGCGGTCGAAAGGCTTGCTGAAGGTCAGGGAATCCGAGAGCCGGCTTTCCTCGACCTTTTTCCCTTTGTTGACATAAGTCACGAGGCCGTCCTTCTCGATCAGATCCTCCACCGTGAATTCCTTGCCTTCCTGCGTCTTCAGGACGTCGCCGACGGAAAAACTCACCCGGGTCAACGGCGGATTTTCGATGGTGTAAACACGAGTGGTTTCGCTGGACGGAAACACAATGTTCACCCGGTCCGGTTCTACCTTGAGCACCAGACCCAGACCCAACTCCGGCTCCGTTTGGCTCAACCAACGCTGCCCTGCTACAAATCGATTCGCTACCATGTCCTGATTAATGTCAAATTGAAAAACAAGAGCTATAAGGAGACAACGGACGAGGTCAAGAAGTTCCGCCTTAAATCATCCCGCAATTCACGCAACTCATTGATCATCATCAGATTGGATTTTCATCCGTCTTTCCCTGAGTGCGACATAATTTCACACCCCATGACCGGACGAGGTTCCCCTTGATTGATATTCAACGGCTTCCCCCGGCGAATCAAC
>JAYUWQ010000659.1:0-3605 GCA_043753485.1 bacterium | reverse complement strand
CTACGCTCGCCTCGCTCCGCAGCCCCCCAAAGGGGCGCGCAGGGCAAGGCTAAAGCTTTTTACAGAACAAACCTTACACCCCCCCGGCAACGCCAATCCGTGATACTTCAGGCTTCAACCCACTCGTGATTTTGAAGACGCGCATGCCAGATCTTTTCTGTGGACATCAGTTCAGGCAGTGTGGGTGGAATCCGGGGAGAAGCGCCTGGTAAATCACAGGGGACTGATAATTTGTGTAAAATTATCAATAAATTGTGAATGCGTCCTGCTCCCTTAAAGGAAACCACTTCGGATCCCACTATCGACTGAAAACCGCCCCGCACGGCGGACTTTCGCTTTCCTATTGCCCAAAACCTGCCCATTTGGCCACCGCATGAACATTCACGAGTATCAAGCCAAGGAACTTTTCCAGAAATACAATGTCCCTACCCCCGGCGGTGCCGTCGCGGGCACGCCGGAGGAGGCCAAGGCGGCCGCCGAAGCGCTGGCGGGCAAAACCATTGTGGTGAAAGCCCAGATCCATGCCGGCGGACGCGGCAAAGGGGTCTTCAAAAACGGCTTCAAAGGCGGGGTGCATCTCTGCGATTCCCCGGACAAGGCCGCTGAACTGGCCAAATCGATGCTGGGACAAATCCTCGTCACCCACCAGACCGGTGAGGAAGGCAAACTGGTCAACAAAGTCCTCATCGCCGAGGGCGTGGATATTAAGAAGGAATATTACCTCGCCATCCTGATGGACCGCGAGACGAAGGCTCCCGTGATCATCGCCAGCACGGAAGGCGGCGTGGATATCGAGCACGTTGCCGAGCACCACCCGGAAAAAATCATCCACATGAGCGTGCATCCGCTGGCCGGCCTGCAGGCCTATCAGGTCCGCACCCTCGCTTCCCAGCTCGGTTTCAAAGGTGACCAGGCGAAACAATTCGGCGTGCTCCTCAATAACGTTTACAAGCTTTTCCTCGGAGCCGACTGCTCCCAGGTGGAAATCAACCCGCTGGTCGATACCCCGGATGGCCGCATCCTCGCCCTCGATGCCAAATTCAACTTCGACGACAACGCGCTCTACCGTCACCCGGAAATCGTCGCCATGCGTGACACCTCCGAGGAAGACCCCCGCGAAGTTGCCGCATCCGAATACAATCTGAACTACATCGGCCTTGATGGAAACATCGCCTGTCTCGTCAACGGTGCCGGTCTCGCCATGGCCACCATGGACATCATCCAGCACTTCGGCGGCAGTCCCGCGAACTTCCTCGACGTCGGGGGTGGCGCTTCCAAAGACCAGGTCATCGCCGCCTTTAAGATCATCCTCGGCGATGCCAACGTGAAAGGCATTCTCGTCAACATCTTCGGCGGCATCATGGACTGCGACATCATCGCCCAGGGCATCGTCGCCGCCGCCAAAGAAGTCGGCCTGCAACTCCCGCTCGTCGTCCGCCTCGAAGGCAACAACGTCGCCGCCGGCCTCGCCACCCTCAACGCTTCCGGTCTGAAGATCACCTCCGCCACCAGCATGGCGGAAGGCGCGCAGAAGATCGTCGCCGAGGTCAAAGCAGCGGCGTAGGAGTTTTCAGTGTTCAGTGTTTCAGTTTTCAGTTGCCCGACGTGATGCCTACTTTCCCCTCCCCGGAGAAAACCAAAGGGCCAGCGGAATGAACCGAATCAAGCTGCGATCCACGATCACGATTTCTGAAAACTGAAATACTGAAATACTGAAATACTGAAATACTGAAAACTTCCTCCCCCCTCCCATGGCTACTCAGACGTTCGAAGATCTTGAAGTGTGGAAGCGGTCCTGCCGCCAAGCCATCTCGGTCTGCCGGGGAATGACGGAATGCCGGGATTTTTCGCTGAAGGACCAGATGCAACGGGCCGCCATTTCGGTTCCCTCGAATATCGCTGAAGGTCATGAGCGCGATTCCAAAAGAGACTTCATCCGCTTCCTGCGCATTGCCAAAGGTTCCAATGGAGAACTCCGCACCCAACTCTACATCGCGGCGGAACTGAATCACATTCCCCGCGACACCATGCGCAGCATGACAGCTGAATCCAAAGAAATTGCCGCGATGCTGCAAGGTCTCATCAAAGCCCTGAACCGTCAGGAAACCCCTTCCGCTCCCCATGCGGCACCACTGAAAACTGAAAACTGAAAACTGAAATACTGAAAACTTTATGGCCATCTTAGTTAACGAAAATACGAGGATTCTGGTTCAAGGCATCACTGGTGCCTTCGGTGCCAAGCACGCTCAACTCTCACTCGATTATGGCACCAAATTGGTGGCTGGCGTGACGCCCGGTAAAGGTGGGCAGACGTTTGAGCACAACGGCCACAAAGTGCCGATTTTTGACACGGTGGAAGAAGCTGCCCGTCAGACCGGCGCGACGGTTTCCTGCATCTTTGTGCCTCCGGCGTTTGCGGGCGATGCGATCCTGGAAGGCGTGGGCGCGGGCTTGGACCTCGCGGTTTGTATCACCGAAGGCATCCCCGTCATGGACATGATGCGCGTCCGCGCCGCCATGGAAGGCAGCAAAACCCGCCTCATCGGCCCGAACTGCCCGGGAATCGTCACCCCGGGCACCGGCAAGGATTCCCACGGCGGCTGCCGCATCGGCATTGCTCCCGGCTACATCCACAAGCGCGGCAGCATCGGCGTGGTTTCCCGCTCCGGCACCCTGACGTATGAAGCCGTCTGGCAGCTCACCTCCCGCGGCCTCGGCCAGAGCACCTGCGTCGGCATCGGCGGCGATCCCATCAATGGCACCACCCACCTCGACGTCATCAAAATGTTCAACGAGGACCCGGAAACCGAAGGCATCATCATGATCGGTGAAATCGGTGGCACCAACGAAGAGCAGGCCGCCGAGTGGGTGAAAGCCAACGTTAAGAAACCGATGGCCGGCTTCATCGCCGGAGCCACCGCCCCTCCCGGCCGCCGCATGGGCCACGCCGGAGCCATCGTCTCCGGCGGCAAAGGCACCGCCGCCGCCAAACAGGCCGCCATGGAGGACGCCGGCATCGAAATCGCCGTCACCCCTTCCGACATGGCCGACGCCCTGATCCGGGCGATGAAGCGGTAACCGCGCCGCCGGTTCCAGTCCGCTGATTCCTATCCAACCCGCCCGGTCATTCACCGGGCGGGTTTTTTTCACCGACATGTTCTTCGCTCCATCGGGGCAGCATCTGCCGGGGAAGATGTCACCCCTACGGGGCTCGATGTGTCCTGCTGGTAAATGCCTATAAAGATCCGGCACCTACGGCGCCAGCCGTGGAGTGGCCGCATCCAGCGCATCCAGAAGTTGCGGTTGGAAATGTCGCGTCCCGGGCTCATTGGGAAGGATGTCCCGGATTTTTCCTTTCCTTTCTGCTTTAGCTCAGACGGCCCTTTACTTTACTTTGCCTTCAGCAGCTCAGGAGGCTCCTGCCGCACCCGCCGCCGCAGCGGAGAAGTGGATCCCCCTCTTCAACGGCACCAACCTCGACGGCTGGGCCATCAAGATCGCCAAGCGGCCGCTGGGCGAGAACTATGCGGACACGTTCCGGGTGGAGGACGGGATTCTGAAAGTCAGCTATGACAAGTATCCGAAGTTCGATGCCCAATACGGGC
>JAYUWQ010000658.1:0-3610 GCA_043753485.1 bacterium | reverse complement strand
TTTGAGGTGTTGAAGGATGGTGGGTTGATCATGATTCCACTGGCCGCCTTCTCCATCGCCATGGTTTGGCTGATCATTGACTGCGCCCAGCGCAGCAGCATCAAGCGGCTCATTCCCGCCGAAGATCTGGAGAAGCTCCATAACAGCTTCCGGGCTGGGGACTACGTCGGAGCGTATCAGGGCACCCTCGAAAATAATTCCGTTATCAACAACGTCGCCCGGGTCGGTCTGGTCACCGTCGGGGACGGTAAATCAGCCACCGAACATGCCCTGGCCGAGTCCATCATTTCCGAACAAGCCAAAATCTCCAACCGCATCTCCTACCTCTCCGTCATCGGGGTGTGTACCCCCATGGTGGGTCTGCTCGGAACGGTGTTCGGGATGATCAGCGCCTTTGAAGCGCTCGGCGGCGGCGGTGCCACCCAGAACACCGGTGCGCTCGCCCAGGCGATCGGTCACGTGCTGGTGGCCACGGCTTCCGGTCTCTTTGTCGCCATCCCGGCCTTCATGGCCTTCTATTTCCTGCGCAACCGCCTGATGGGCGGCATGAACGAAGTGGAATCGGAAATCGGCAACCTCTTCCGGAAGTTCCCCTATCACCTCGCGGAAGGGGTCCACATCGGCGACCAGGAACTGTATGCCAACGCCCCTAACTGGGTCGAAGGCAGCAACGCCGAACTGGACGCCGCTCCGGCCCATTGATCCTCCATGGGCATTTCCCCGGACAGGCCGAGGCTTGTGCGGTAATCCCCGAGATAATTTTATTTAAGCATTCCTCCTTATGTCCGGTGGCGGTGGCAGTATTGAAAGTGGCGAGCCCGATTTCCAAATCGCGCCGATGATCGACGTGCTCCTCGTGATGCTGGTCTTCTTTGTGGCGATCTCCACCACGCAGATCGACCAGGTGGATACCCGGGTGAAGGTGCCGGTGGCGCCTGACTCCGCGGAGCGCAAACCGGATCCCAACCAGGTGCTCCTCAACGTCATTTGGAATGAGAAGGATCAGAAAGTCCTGCTCAACTACGCGGGCCGTGATTTTGACGGGCAATATGACGAGTTGATCGAAATGCTGCAAAAGCGTGGGGGCGACAATGCCAAGTTTGAAATCATCATCCGGGCCGACAAGGATACTCCTGCCAAGGAGGTCGCTGCCGCCATTGGAGTGGCCTCGCAGGCCACCGCCAAAGTCTCCTTCGCCACCGTCAACCGCGCTGGTTAATCCCCCCGTCCACTTTTCCCTCCTATGTCCGGTAACAGCCGCTACCAATCCGATGGTGATCTCGGGTTTCAGATCGCTCCCATGCTGGACGTGATTTTCGTCATCATGCTCTTCTTCATGACGCTCGCGGGCGACAAGAAGGTGGAGACCCAGCTCAAGATGACCCTGCCGTCCACGGAACAAAGCCAGGACAGCACCCAGGACACGCCGATGGAGGAATCCATCAACATCGACGATGCCGGCAACATCACGCACAACGACGATCCCGTGACCGCCGACGAACTGAAAAAGACGTTCAAAAGCCTTAAGGACCAGAGTGTCCAGGAAGGCAGTGCCCAAACGCCGACACCCATCATCGTCACCATCAGCACCGCCCCTGACACCAAATGGGAAGCCATCGCCACGGTGATGAACGCCATGCAGGCCGCCAAGATCTCCAACGTCTCCTTCGCGGTCTCCGACGAATTCTAGCCGATGGCCCCAAGGGGGGGCGGCTTCACGGACTCTGGCTTCCGCCGCTCCTCAGCCCCGGACCCGGTTCACGGCTTTGATCCCGATTTCCCTGATCGTCGGCCAATCGGTCATGGAATAGAACAGCTTCCTCGCCTTCATAGCCCGGGTGCGGTGATGCAGAATCCGTACGTCACCGGTCCGTCCCAGCCGCTTGATCTCCGGCAGCATGGCTCCGCGGACATTGCAGACGACATTGTCCAGTTCGAGGAAATCCACCCCGTGGCGCTCCAAGGCCCCCCCGGCCACCAGCTGGTTGAAATAAAATTGATCGCAATGGTGGCCCGCCCACATGTCCGAGGGGTCCTGGGCCAGCACCGCCTCTACCCATCCAGAAAGAAACCGCCGCATCGGCTCTGACTTCCTGTAAAGCAGCACGCCGGTGTTGTAATCGCGTGGCTTGACCATGGCGACAAACCGCATCGGTTTCACTGACCAATCCGCTTCATGCGAGTTCGCCGCCGCAAAATCGTGGCTGCCCAGTTGATCGAAAATACCCTTCAGAGGTCCTCTGATGGTGGTGTCCGTGTCCAGAAACAGCGTTTCTTCGTAAGGGGATTCCTTCAGGGTTAAAACCTTGAGCTTCAACGGGTGCTCTTGGCTGGTGATAGGTTCTGCCGTGCAATGCCGCAGTCCTTGGGGCAATTCAAACCGGGAGAATACGGTCACCGGGAGGTCCGGTTCATACCGCCGCAGGCTCCGGAACGAGGTCAATAGTTCCCCCAGATAACTTCGTCCCCCGCTCGCCAGATAGATGATGCCACGCTTCATTTTTGTAAAAATCAACAATGCCGTAATTTCAGGAATTTGCAACTCCGCTGCGGTTTTCATCGGATTCCAATCTGAATCAAGTATGACAGAGGATTGCCAAGCGGCATTTTGCTCTTTATATTGACCGCCCCTGCCGCCTCCTCCGTCGCTATGCCAATCAGGACCCTTCCTACGCTATCACTTGGCCTGCTGGCCCTGCTGAGGGTGCTTCCTGCCATCGCCCGGGAACCCGGCCCGCCTGCAGGCACCGGCGCCATCCCGGCCTCCGAGGCGGGTCCCCGATTTGATTTCGAGGTGCATTACCAATTTGGCATCAAGGATGGTCCGGACCTGCACCGGACACTCGTTGCCCCTGATCCTGGTGATCTCCTCTGGACAGACACGACGAAGATTGCCTCAGACCCTGCTGATCCTCTCTGGACAGCCGTCGAAACGTTGGAACTGCCCGGTCCGCCCGTGCGGTTGGAACGGCCATGGAAATCCGGTCTGCTGGACGATCCATCCTACAAGCATGGGATCGCCCAGGATACGACCTTGCTGGGAGCCCTCCCTGGCGCGGTGCTCCAGGGCAGGACCGCTGAGGAAGCATTCCATGATGCGAACCGGAAACTCCAGGAATCCGAAGAACTCGGTGCCCGGAATAAAAGGGAAGCGGCGGGAGCGGCGAGGCGGGAGGCGAACCGGCTTTTCCGCGCTATCCGCCGGGAACAGCCAGAATGGCAACCTGACCGGATCGCAAAGCTGATCGCGGAAACCGGTGGAGGAAAGGACCGCCCTGAAGTTTCCGGGGCCGACCGGAATCCCCCTCACCCTTCACCGTCGGATCACGGAAACCGCGAAGTGCAGGAACTGCGGCGCCGCCTCCAGCAGGCGGAACAAGCGCTCCATGAATCCCGCCGCCGCGAGGAAGCGCTCCGCACCGTGGTGCGTGATCTGATCAATCAAATGGATGCGCGGGAACCTTCCCCTTCCGGTCCTCTTCCGCAGCCTCCCATCCCCTTCCGCCCGCTCTCTCCTCCCCATTCTCCTGCGGCCCCACCGCCCCCGCCGCCCGTCCGCTGACCTTTTCCGGTATCGATCCCCATGAATCCCGCTGCTGTTCTTCTCCCT
>JAYUWQ010000657.1:0-3613 GCA_043753485.1 bacterium | reverse complement strand
TCCGCAGGGCCTCGACGCCTTCCTTCCGGATCAGCGAGTCAGGATCCTCCCCCGGAGGAAGGGCGGCGACACGGACAAAAATGCCTTCTGCGCACAGGAGCGTAAAGGCTTTGGAGGCCGCCTCATAGCCGGCGGCATCCGAATCGTAACAGAGCACGGCCTGGTCGGTATGCCGTTTCAGGAGCCGCGCGTGCTGCGGGGTGAAGGCCGTCCCGAGGGGAGCAATGATGTTTTCAATGCCGGCCTCGAAGGCCATCAGCATGTCAATCTGTCCCTCACAAATGATGGCTTTTTCCGCCTTGTGGATCGCCCGTTTGGATTTGTCGAAACCGAAGAACACCTCGCTTTTGTTGAAGAGGGGGGTGGCCGGCGAGTTCATGTATTTCGCCGGGGAATCCTCCGCACGCAGGACCCGGCCGCTGAAGGCGATGACATCGCCGTGATCGTTCCTGATAGGGAACATGATGCGATGGCGGAAGCGGGCGTAGATGCCCCGGCCAGGGTTGTTTTCATCCCGCAGGGAGAAGATTCCCGCTTCGATCATGAGTTCGTCGGCGAACTTCTTTTCTTTGGCGAAATCGTGATAGTAGCCTTGGTCATCGGGTGCGTAGCCGATGGTCCAGTTCCGGGCCGTGTCCGAAGTCAGGCCACGTGCTTTCAGATAGGCCCGGGCATCGGCCGCGAGGGGGCTTTTCAACAGCAGTTGATGGAACCACTGGGCGACTTCGCGGTGGACGGCCAGCAATTTGACGCGGCGGCCGGCGGCAGCTTCCTGCTCCGGGGTGCCGGCTTCCTCAATGAGGGTGATGC
The DNA here is from genome assembly GCA_043753485.1 of bacterium. Classification (GTDB taxonomy): domain Bacteria; phylum Verrucomicrobiota; class Verrucomicrobiia; order Verrucomicrobiales; family V1-33; genus CAIZWU01. Next base: position 2,803 of record JAYUWQ010000657.1, on the reverse strand, counting down.
CATATTTGGAGGCGAGCTTCCTGATGGTATCCACGAACGGCAATCCCTCATACTTCATGACGAAGCCGATGGCATTGCCGCCTTCCCCGCATCCAAAACAATGATAGGTGCCCCGCGAGGGATTAACTTTAAAACTGGGAGATTTTTCGTTATGAAACGGGCAATTCGCCTTGAAGCCGGGGCCGTCACGTTTCAGCGGAAAGTAGGTGCTGATGACATCCACGATGTCGCAGGCCGCAATGACCTGCTGGATCGAAACTTCAGCGATGCGGCCCATGGGGAAGATGTCAGAAGGCAGCGTTCAGCGGTCAGTTATCAGAAGTCAGGTCTTTCAGGGTTGGAAATGCAGGACTGACCGCTGACATTTGCCCGCTGCCCACGGTTTCAGGACGGCGTCCATGCGAGGCGCGGGGCGTCACTCCACAGGTCTTCGAGGGCGTAGAGTTCGCGTTTTTCGTTGAGGAACACGTGGGTGACCACATCGCCGTAGTCGAGGAGCATCCATTGGCTTTCGGCCATGCCCTGGGCGGAATGGGGTTTTTCATCGCGGTCTTCCCGGATGCGCTCGGCAATTTCATTCCGGATGGCACGGAGGTGGGGCATGGAGGAACCGCTGGCGATGACAAGGAAATCCGTGATCATGGAGAGGCCCCGCACGTCAAGGATGACGATGTTCTCAGCTTTTTTCATGTCGGCGGCATCCGCGATAGCCCGGGCGAGGGCGCTGCCGGAGGTCTCAGGGGCTGGGGTCACCGCGCGGGTGGCCTTGGCAGAAGGAGGAGGAAGCACCGCGGGCGGCAAGGACGAAGCGGGCGGCAGGTCCTTCGCCACGACGGTGCGGCGGGCGGTTTTTTTAGCCGCAGATTTTGCCGCAGGCCGGGCGGCAGCGGTCTTTTTGACAACGGTCTTGCGGACGGGGGCAGCGGAAGGAGTGGCCGGGGCGGCTTTCTTTTTGACGGGCATGGAGGCTTGGGAAAATAGGACTGGTTTGGCAGATAGCACAGATTGAGGAGGTAAACCAGGAATTTGGCGGACCAGTCACACGGGGAAGATACGGCAAATGGGCCCGGAAACGCCGGCAGGGAGTGTTTTGGCCAGCCCTGATGCTTCCCCGGGGGAACCGGCGCCAACGGGTCTATCCATACATGAGGAAGCCCTGACGCGCCGAGCGGAAGGAATTCAGGGAAGGCTGCCAGGAGGCGATGATGGAGCCGACCGGGCGGCCGCTTTGCAGGTCCCGGAAGAGGGTGTCGCTCCCATAAACCTTGTGGAAAAGCGTGCGGGAGTCGCCATTGGTGGCACGCAGGGGGGAGTTGCCGGTGCGGCGGCAAACCTCGCTGGAGAGGACCACGGCAAGGGCGAGCAGGTCCGTGTTGCCCCGGGGATCGAGGATGAGCTGCGCGCCGGCAAACCCGGGCTTCCTCACGCTGTGATAGGGGCGGAAGCGGACTCCGGGAATGCCGCGGCGGTTGAGGCTGGCGGAGAATTCGTCAGGATTGATCCCGGGACCGCCGGCGTATTCAAAGGGCCGGCTGGTCCCGATACCGATGTCGACCCCGTTCAGACCGCCGAGGATTCCGTTGGTGGCGTAATAAAACGGGCTTTCGGGCCCCGGAATGTTGGGACTGGTGGCGATCCAGCGCAGGCCGGTATCGCGCCAGATCATGGACCGCTGCCAGCCACGCATGGGGATGACACTGAGCCTTGGCCGGGCTTTGATCCAGCCGTAGGCATTGATCATTTTCGCCAATTCCCCGGCGGTCATCCCATGGACGTAGGGCACCGGGACCTGTCCGACGAACGACTTCCATTTGGGATCGAGCGGCGAACCGGAGACCCGCACACCCCCGAGGGGGTTGGGCCGGTCCAGCACCATGAATTCCTTGCCCTGCTCCGCGCAGGCCTCCATGGCGAGGGCCATAGTACTGATGTAGGTATAACTGCGGCTGCCGATGTCCTGAAGATCGAAAAGCATCACGTCGATGTTGGCCAGCATCGCCGGCGTGGGCTTGCGGGTTTCGCCGTAAAGGCTGTAGGCGGGGAGACCGGTGATGGGATCGCGGCGGGAAGTGACGTGGATGCCGGCCTTCTCCTTGCCGTCCAGACCGTGCTCCGGGGTATAGAGCGCGGTGAAATTCCGCCCCAGCGCCCGCTGCAGCACCACGCGGGAAGGGGTGCCATTCCGGGCCGCACTGGTTTGGTTCAGGATCAGGCCGACGCGTTTGCCCCGCAGGCCGGCAAAGCTGGAGTCGGCCAGAGTGTCGATCCCCAGAGCAAACGGCCCGCGGATTCCCGGGAGAGCACCAAGGGCGACGGAGGATGGCAAAAATGCCGCACCGGAAGCGGCGGTGGCAACACGCAGGAAAGAACGGCGGGAAGTCATAGGAAAAGGAAATGGCTGGAAGGGGAACCGGGTTACGGGTAGCCAGGGATCTCCCGCAATCAACCGCGAGGCCCTCGACAGATCGACCGGACGGTGATGGATGGTCCGTCCATGGCTTCCACCGACGCCCTGAAATCCGCCCCCGCCCGCTCCGGCGTGAAGCGGCAGCCTGCATTCCCGTTTGCGGCGGAGGCCCCGCGGGGCAGCATGGGGGATGAATCCCTATCGCCAACCGATGCGCTATCCGGCTCAGGCTCCCGCAGTTTACACGCCTCCTCCGGGCAGTGAAAACTGGGACGCCCCGTGGGTGCAGCTGAAGTATTTCACCTATCAACCGGCGGTCTATCCCCGGATGCTGGCGGGCACTTCACCGAAGATCAATGCGGGCGATATTGTGACGGTATATGACAAAAACGGCGA
>JAYUWQ010000656.1:0-3615 GCA_043753485.1 bacterium | reverse complement strand
GCTTGATGACAAAAAGCAGGCCGTCCTCACTGGCCACGTCATTCAGGATGGGCACATACAGCAGGCCGTTCACATAAAGCGGGGAAGCATGCAGGTTGCCCGGCCCCAGTTTTTCCTGCCAGAGCTGGGCTCCGGTTTCGGGGTCCGCAGCGTAGATTACCCCGGTCGTGGCCACCTGGAAAACCATGCCATCGGCATAAACCGGGGAACTGGTTTCAGCGGAATAAGGCAGGCGCCAGGCTTCGGCGGTCTTGGGCAGGACGGGCACGGGATCTTCCGGCGGACCGGGCGGCAGGGCGCCTTCCGGGAGCCGGATGCATTCGAGCCCTCCCGTCATGGTAGTGTCGATGTTCTCCTTGTCGTGGGCGGAGATGAGCTTGCCATTCACCAGAATGCATGAGGCATTGACGCCGCCCTTGGCCGTGAGGAAGCGCCAGAGGGGCTTGCCGGTCAGGGCATTCATGGCGACAAAGTGTCCGCAGCCGGTGGTGGCATACATCACAGGGGCGCCGCCACGCATTTCAATGATGCCGGTGGAAAAGGAACTGTCCTGGGGCTGGACGCCGGGAGTGGAAGCCCAGACCAAATCGCCGGACTTCTTTTGATAGGCGTAGAATCGGTCGCGGGCCGGGCCGTCGCCGCCCCAGTTGGCGGTGATGCCGCGGACAATCACCAGATCACCCACAATCACCGGAGCGCCGGTCCGGCCGTTGGGAAAGCTGAGACGGCCCACTTCCTCCATCAGGCTGTGCTGCCAGAGGGTCTTGCCGTCGCGGTCCATCGCCACCAGTTCGCCAGCGGTGGACATGAGGTAAATCAGGCCGGTTTCCACGTCCACCGTCGGACTGCCGATCGCGTAGCGGCTGTAGGCATTGTCGCTCAGGAAGTCGGGGAGGCGTTTTTCCCAGAGCAGCTTGCCGGTTTTTTCATCAAAACAGGTCAGCCCTTCCGCCTGCTCCGCCCCCTGCCCTTTGTAGCTGTAGAGGAAAATCCGGCCATTGGCGATCACGGGAGCGCCGCGTCCGGAGATATCGAAAGTCCAGTCCGGGGCGTCCGGAAAGACGCTTTCGGCATATTTTTCAGCGCTGCGGCCGTCCTGGGTGGGGCCACGCCAGGAATACCAATCGTCAGCCTGCGCCGCCAGTGGGGCCAGGGCGACTACGGAAGCGACAAGACGGGGGAGGCGGGAGGCTCGGAAATTCATGGGAAGAGTTTGGATTCGTTACGGAAGGCAACGGGCCAAGCTTTCAGGCCGGGTTACCAGGTGACAAAGGTTTCACGGTTTCAACACCGGACAAACCACGCATTTCAGTAATTCCCCCCTGCGCTCCCCCCGTTCCCTACCAGCCGCCTTCCTGCCGGAGCCCACCCGTGCAAACCCTGCCCCGGCAGGCCACCACAATCTTCTCTTGCAGGAATCCCACGGCGCGGCACCATCCTCCTGCAATCCTGGCACGGGTAGCTCAGCGGTAGAGCGGCTCGTTTACACCGAGTTGGTCGGGGGTTCGATCCCCTCCCCGTGCACCACTTTCCCTTCCTGTCCCATGCCGGCCGCACAGCTGCTCCTGATCAGCTGGATATTGTTGCTCCTCCCGGCCTTGGCTGAAGACAGCGAAAATTCCGCCACGCGGCCCGCTCCTTCCGCAGGGGAAACCGCCCTCGGCCCAGCCGATCCCCTCGCCAGTCTCGACGGTGCGCAAATGCAGGACGTCTTCCAATGGCTGAACCGTCACGCCATGGACCCGGCCGCCCTCTCCCAGGACGCCCTGAACCGCGCCGCCCTCCGCAGCCTCCTCCAGGACCCGCGCACCGGAGCTGTTGTTGTGGAAACCGCGGCCGCCCCTCCCCACCCGGTCCATCCTCCGCTGCTCGCCCGCCTCCGTCCCACCGCCGCTTACGCCCAACCCGGCCCCCTCACCGGGGAGAATCTCCGCTCCCTTGCCACCTTCCTCGGCAGTCTCCCGCCGGAAGTCACCACCCTATTCCTCGACCTCCGCGCCCCGCAACCACCCGCTCCAATCGCGGCAGCGGCCGCCCTTGCCAGCCTGTTTCTTCCGGAAAAAACCCCGCTCTTTCTCCTTCAATCCAGCGCCACTCCTACCACTGGCGCCGTCCCACCCTCGCCGGCACCGCTACTCCACTCCGCCACCGGACCGGGGGCTTGGGAACGCCGGGTCTGGCTTCTGCTGGATGAACGCACCCCGCCTCCCGCCGAACTCGCCGCCCACCTCCTCGTCCACCACCTCCAGACCCTCAGTTTCGGCACCCCCACTCCCGGCACCCTGACCGAAACCATCGATCGGCCCCTCGGCCCACACCACCGCGTCCGCCTCCCCGCCGCGACCGTCTTCTGGCCGGACGGCACCCGCCTCACCGGCACCCCGCTGGTGCCGCAGGTCCGTGTCCCCGCCGCGCCGGAATCCCGTCAGATCCTCCTCTCCCTGACAAATCCCACCGCCCTCCCGGCCCTCCTCCTCGAAACCGACCGCCCCCGCCTGAATGAGGCCGCCCTCATGGCCGGCACCCCACCGGAACTCACCCCCACCAGCCAGCCCACCCCTTCCCCGCGCCCCGACCCTGTGCTGCAACAAGCCCTCGACCTGTTGGAAACCTCGGCCTTGCTGAAACTGGATGCGCCGGAGGAAATCAAACGCGCCCGGGAAGGCCCGTTCAAGAAGTAAAGCTGCCTTGGATAGCGGAACAGGCGCTTTCTCAACCCGGCACGCCCAACCAGCCATGGGGTGCCTTGACCACAGCGACGACACGCCGGCTTGCCAGAATTTTGACATGCGCCACCCGCAGCAGGGGACCGTCATTTAAAACTTGTAAACTTACCTGACAATTGCGAATGTCCCCCGTAGCTCCTTGAACTCGTCCTCGCGAATTCATCACCCCCATGAACCGCAACGCTTTCCCCTTCCTCTGGGAGGCAACTCCAACCGGCTTCCGCCTTGCCTTGCGCATCATCTACTGCAGAGTCTGTTTTTGCATGCTGATCACCTGCCCGGCCCTGCACGCCGGGATCGTCATGGTCACCACCACGGCAGATAAGGACGACGGCAGAGCTATCGGTGTGATTTCCTTGCGCGAGGCAGTGAAATATTCGCCCGGTGGGACCCATATCACCTTTGCTGATCTTTCGGGGCAGACTATCATCCTATCCCGCAACCAAATCACAGTAGACAAGGATCTTTCCATTGATGCCACCAGTTTACCCACCGGCCTGACCATTGATGGAGGACCAGGCAGCAACCGTCTGTTCAGGGTGGAAGCTGGCCGGAATCTCACTCTCAGCGGCCTGGGTCTGACAGGAGGAAATGGCGGCGGCGGCGAAGGCGGTGCCATTCATAATCTCGGCACCCTGACACTGACCCGATGCACCCTTGCTGACAATTTTGCGGCAGGTCAGTCCAGCGGGGCAATCCATAACGCCGGCACGCTGACATTGACCCAGTGCACCCTCACGGGAAATTCATCCTTCAACGGGGGGGCTATTTCCAACAACGGCACCCTGACGCTGACGCAATGCACCCTCTCCGGCAACTCCGCCTCCTTCTACGGTGGAGCGATCGCCAACAACGGCATTTTGCTATTATCCCATACCATCCTCGCCGG
>JAYUWQ010000655.1:0-3618 GCA_043753485.1 bacterium | reverse complement strand
ACCCTTTCTCCCCTAACTACCCATTTCCGCCTCCACATCCGCCAGCGGCAGGAGCCCGTTGGAACAGCACATGGAGTATTTTTCGGCGGCCTTGTCCTTGACGTAGAGGGGGGCGCGGCCTCCGGCGGTTTCGACGAGGAGGATGCCGGCGGCGACGTCCCAGAGGCTGATGACTTCCTCAATGTAGGCGTCGAGCCGGCCGCAGGCGACGTAGGCCATGCCGAGGGCGGCGCTGCCGAGCATCCGGGTTTTGCGGACCTGGGTGAGGAGACGGCTGAAGCGGCGCATTCCGGCGTCGATGGATTCCTTGTTCTTGCTGAAGCCGACCGTGATCATGGCATCGGCGAGGTCGCCACGTTTGCTGACGCGGATCGGCTTGCCGTTGAGGGTGGGGGTGCCGCCTTTTTCGGCCACGAAGAGTTCATCCATCATGGGGTCGTAGATGACGCCGAGGATGATGTCCGGGCCTTTCCTCAGGGCGATGCTGACGCAGAAATGCGGGATGCCGTAGAAGTAGTTCACGGTGCCGTCGATGGGGTCCACGATCCAGTGGTATTCGCTGGTCTGGTCGCCGGCGAGGCCTTCCTCCCCGTAGATGGCGTGGTCGGGGAAGGCGGTGAGGAGGATGCCGGTAATGAGTTCCTGGCTCTGGACGTCGAGTTCAAGTTTAAGGTCGTATTGCAGGGTTTCATTGACGCCGAGGTCGGTGCCGTAGTTGGCCTTGATGAGGGCGCCGGCCTGGCGGGCGGCGTCGATGGCGGAGGGGAGGAAAGGGGAAACGGGCTGACTCATGGGGGGGAGGGGACCATGAGTTGACCGCAGACGCCAACGAGAATTTCCGCGAGGCGGGATTTGGCAGCCCGGGGCAGGGGGCGGATTTCGCCGCTGGCAAAGACGAGAGTGATTTTATTATCGTCCGTGTCGAATCCCGTTTCGGAACCACTGACGTCATTGGCCACCATCAAATCGCAACCCTTCCGCCGGAGTTTTTCCTGGGCGTGGGCCAGCACGTGTTCGGTCTCGGCGGCAAAACCGACCAGCACGCCGTTGAATCCCGAGGCACGCACGGAACCGAGGATATCGGGGGTGCGTTCCAAGGTCAAAGACAGCCTTTCTGCGCCTTTTTTGATTTTCTGCAAAGCGGCTTGGACGGGCCGGTAATCCGCCACCGCCGCCGCAAAAACCGCGACTTGCGCTGTGGGCAGCGCGCCCATGACGGCGTCATACATTTCCTGCGCCGTGGTCACTTTCACGAGCGATACGCCCTGCGGGGGCGTCAGGGCGGTGGGGCCGGCAATCAGGGTCACGGCATGACCAGCCTGCTGCGCCGCGGCGGCCACGGCAAAACCCATTTTGCCGGACGAGCGGTTGGACAGATAGCGCACGGGATCGAGCGGTTCGCGGGTGGGGCCGGCGGTGATCAGGAAATGCATCGGGCGATTCAACCACAGGTGGCGGGGTTCTGCCAGAGCGGACCAACAGATTAAAGCCCGGCTTGCGTGGTGATGGCGCAGCATTACGATGGACCGTCTTTCCGTCCCCCTATGAAACGCCTGTTCTGGTTGCTCTGCCTGCTTTTATCGTTCGGTTCCGCCCCCGCCCAGGCCCCCGTTTCGCCGGTTCCGGCCCCGCCCGCCGCCGGGATCACGGCTCCGGCCGAAGTGGCCAAGCCGAAACCCAAACCGGTGGCGGTCCTGGATATGGTCAAACAGGGCGGCTACACCATCTGGTTTCTGATGGGGTTGTCGGTCCTGATGGTGGCCCTTACGATTTTCCTGTTTCTCACCATCCGGCGGGGGGCGGTGGTCAGCGATTATTTCATGAAAACGGCAGACGGCCTGATCCGGAAACAGGACTACCTTGGGTTGCTGGCCGTCTGCAACCGCCGCAACGAAGCCATCTCCAGCATCACCCAGAAGGCGCTCGACTTCGCCACCAAGAACCCCATGGCCACCTTTGACGAAGTGCGCGAAGTCACTTTGGCCGAGGGGCAGCGCCAGGCCAGCCAACTCTACCAACGCGTCACCTATCTCAGCGATCTTGCCAATGTCGCGCCCATGGTCGGGCTGCTCGGCACCGTGATCGGGCTGATGAGCGAGTTCACCCGCATTTCCAAAGCCGACATGCAGCAGGCGCAGATGGAATTTGCGGGAGGAACGGCCGAAGCTCTCATCAATACCGCGGCCGGTCTTGTCATCGCCATTCCGGCCATGATGATCGCCTCGCTCTACCGGGGAAAGGTCAACACCCTGGTCTCCGAGTTGGAGTCGGCCGCCACCCACATCATGGCCCTGCTGAGCGCGCAATATAAACGCGTCACCGCTTCCCGAGCCGCCGCCGCCCAGACGGCCCAGGCCGCCCGCCGCGCCTGAGTTTCCCTTCCCGAGCTGCCATGAATTTCCGCGCTCCCCGCCACACCGAAGCCCACGGGATGAACCTCGTGCCGCTGATCGATGTGCTGCTCATTCTCCTGATCTTTTTCATCGTCACCTTCAGCATGGCGCAGCGGGAGAACGATCTGAACATCTCCGTGCCCGCGGCCGATTCCGGGGCGCCCAAGGACCGGCAAGTGGGGGAAATTGTGGTCAATATTGCCCGCGATGGCTCGTTCAAAGTCAATACCCAGGTGCTGACGGATGAGCAGCTCGGCCAGCGCTTCAAAGACATCTTCGCCCTCAATCCCAAGCAGGCCATCATCATCCGGGCGGATGAAGAGACGGTTTACAAAAACATGTTCCGGGTCCTCGACCTTTGTTATCAGGCGGGGCTGTACCACGTTTCCTTCGCCTCCCGTTCCCCCGCCCCGGTGCCGCAGCCGTAACTTTTCCCGCTGGCCGCCCCCTCCGTTCAACTCTGGCCAGCGGCCACCGGCTGCGATTGGTTTCGCTTCTTTCCCTCCCTGTTCCGAGCCATGAAATTCCCTGTTCCCTCCCGCCGTTGGAGCCCTGCCCTCATGGTGGGATCGACCCTGATGGCTGCGCTGCTTCCACTGATGGGCCAGGTGCCGGCGCCGCGTCCCGAGATTGTCGAGGACGATCCCGCGCCAGCCCGTGGTCCCCAGAGTCCTCCGCCGGACCGCACCGCCCCCCGTCCGGAAATTGTGCCGGAAGAAGCCCCGCCAAAGGCCCGTCCCGCCCCGCCCCGGGTCAAAACACCGGAGGACGATTTATTCGACTATAGCGAACTCCTCTTTGGCAAAGGCGACAATGCTCTCGCGATCCGTCAGTATGAGGAATACCTCAAAGTCTTCCCCAACGGCAAATACCGCGAGGAAGCCCGCTTCAAAATCGGTGAGTCCCACTACCGCAATCAGTCCTGGGATCTGGCGCTGATGGAGTTTGACAGCTACCTGAATGATTTTCCCACCGGCCGGAACCGCGCCATTGTGTTATACCATGCCGGCGAATGCCATCGCACCCTCGCCGGCAAGCTCGTGAATGCCGAGGAAAAAACGGCCCGCATGGCCATCGCCGAGAATGCCTACCGCGCTACTCTCCAAGCCACCAAAACCGGCCCTTACGCGGCTTATGCGGCCTTCCGTCTTGCCAGTTTTGCCTACAATGCCGCGGCCATCAATCCCGAGCGCTACAAGGATGCCATCCGGTGGTTTACCCTCGC
>JAYUWQ010000654.1:0-9518 GCA_043753485.1 bacterium | reverse complement strand
GGCTGGCGCTACCAGCCCAACAGCAACGACAGCGACCTTTCCTGCAGCGGCTGGGCGCTGATGGCCCTGCGTTCCGCCCGGTTGAACGGGGCCCCCGTACCGCCCCAGTCGATCAAGGATGCCGTCGATTACACCCTGCGCCGCTTCGAGCGAAAAGTGGGTCATTTTGGTTATATGGACCAATACCAGCACAAGGATTCCCTCACCGGAGCCGGTCTGATGTGCCTCGAGCTCTGCGGCCGCCACGCCACTCCGGAAAACCTCCTCGCGGGTGAGTGGATACTTGCCAATCACGAAAATCTGCCCCGCGCCGAGTTCGAATTCTACGGCAACTACTACAACGCCCAGGGCATGTTCCAGCTGGGTGGGAAATACTGGAAGACCTACGCGGAATGGATGTATCCCCACTACCTGGAGGAACAGAAGGAGGATGGCTCCTGGATGGGCGAACGCTTCGGCCGGGTTTATGGCACCACCATGATGATCCTCGCCTTCACCGTGCCCGCCCGCCAGCTTCCCATCTATCAACGCGACGAACGGGTGGATGAAGGGCCGTAACGCCCACGGCCCGTGTCTCCCTTTCCGCACCAGCGCACCAAAGGAATTGGAGTCGATCACTCCGCCCCGGCCCCGTGGATCAAGCACCGGGAGTGGAAGGTGAGGCGGGGAGGGGCGTTTCGGCGGTGACTCCGCCACCGTGAGGGGCTCCGAGGCGCTCGGGTACAAAGACTTCCGGGAAGAGGAAGACAGTGCGGCGGCGGCGCTCGGTGCGCTCCTGCCAGCGTTTGAAGAGGTAAAGCAGGCCGGTGCCGGCGGCGAGTCCCAGCATGAGATAGGGCAGGAGGTGGCGCTGGGCCTGGGGCAGCCAGCGGCGGCTTTCCTGCAACAAGGGCAGGCCTTCCCGGGTGTAGCTGGTGGTGAGGGAATCGACGGCGGCGATCAAACGGGGACCGGGCTGATCGGAGGACGCGAGGGCGCTGCCAAGGGCGCGCTCGTGCAATGATTTCAACTGGACCGGGGAAAGCCAGGTCCCCACCTGCGGGGTGCCGCCGAAGGTGAGGGTTTCCGGACGGCTGCGGTCAAAGAGGAGGATCCCTCCAAGGGAATCGGGGAGCCACTGCAGCGCCAGTTTTTCCGCGAGGGGCAGTGGGAGGCCGGGAGGCGGGTAGGTGATTGTGACCACGTAGAGCCGCAGGCCAGTTTCGCGGTGCCATGCGTCGAGGCGGGCGCGCAGGGAAGCGGCGGCGTCGTCGGGGAAAACCCGGGCTTCGTCAAGGAGAAAGGTGTCAGGCAGTGTCCACGGCGCCTGGGTATGGAGAGGGCCTGAGGGCGCGGAGCCTTTCGGGGTGCTGGCGGCGGGGGAGGGGCGCTGGGGGAGGCGCCCGTTTTTTTGCCAGGACTCAAGGCCATCGGCGAGGCTGGTGAGGGTGGCCACGATCCGCTGGGGCGCAGTGGCTTCGGGCGGCAGGTTTTTCGAGGCGGCATCGGCGACCCGGTAGAGGGCCAGCAGGCCATCGGTATCGGGGAGGCGTTTGTCGTCGGAACCGGCAAAGTTGAGGCGTCCGGTGCTGCGATCGTGGATCACCACGATGCCGGCATCCTTTTCGGCGAGCCAGGCGGAGTGGGCGCGGCGGGCCCGGAGGTCGGCGGTTTCATCCAGCAGATAGGTATGGATGGCGAGATAGACGCCCAGGCCGGTGCGGGTCTGGCAGGACAGGAGACGGGCGGAAAGCGATTGGCGGGTTTCCTCCGGCAGCATTCCGGATTCGTCCAGGATATGGGAAGCGGGGCGTTCCGGCAGCGGAGGGAGGGCGGGGGAATCGGCGGCGGGGGGCGCCACCGCGGGGGGAGCGGTGGCTGACGGGACGGCGGGCGCGGGGGAGGGAGCGGGCTGAGCGGTGGCGGCACCGCAGCTGAGGCTCCACGCGGCAGCGGAGAGCAGGAGCAGGGCGGAAGACGGGAGTCCGGACAACGGCATGGGAATGGGGAGATTTCGTGCAAACTGGGGCCGGGCGCCAGTCTTTTTCCATGGGATCACGGGCAGGGGGACGCCTTGGTTATCCATGGGGTGGATTTCAAGCGGGGGCGTGGCACCGGGGACGTGGGCCGTTTTGACAGGTGACGGAAACTTCTGCGAAAATGCAGGGATTCCCCATGAATTTTTCCAGGTGCTATGATATTATGTGTCCCTTTCCCCTATTTGCTATGAAACTGAATTCCGCGCCGGGTGTTTTTCTTGTCGGCAGTGCTTGTTTGATGTTGCTGGCCACGGCGGGGGCTGCGCCTCCGGCCAAAGTGCCGGCCGCGTCCGCCACCCAAAAACCGGCGGTCGTCAAGGCGGCCGAGCTGGCCGAGATCGTGGTGCCCAAGGAGCCGCTGGGGACCGCGGCGGCGCTGGAAGTGCGGTTCCCGTCACCGATGATTCCGGCGGCAGGCGTGGGGGAAGTGGTGGATGCGGCCAACGTGTTGGAGATCAAGCCGGCCTGGCGTGGAAAATTCCGTTGGCAGAGCGCCCGCAGTGGCTCCCTGGAGCCGGACGGGTTGGTGCCTCTGGGAGATGGGTGGCGCATTGCCTTGAAAAAGGGACTGAAAAACCTGGCCGGTGGGCCGGTGGAGGCCACACCGGTGCAGGCGGCAGGCCAGCCGCTGGTGGTGCGGGAGTCCTCTCCCCGGTATTTTTCGCCCGGGAGTGAATCCACCCGCCAGCCGGAGATCACGTTATTTTTCAATGATGCGGTGAACCCGGCGGCGGTGGCCAAAGCCGGGATTTTCATCAACAAGGCCGGGGTAAGGGTGGAGGTGAACGCCCGCACGCCACTGGTGGCGGAACTGGGCCGCAATCCCGGGGTGACCGGCACCTGGGAGGAACAGGCCCAGGACGGCCGCACGCCGGGACTGGATACTCCGGCCGTGTCCGTGGTGCGGGTGAAACCGGTGACTGCGCTGCCGCTCGGGACCGACTGGCGGTTCCAACTGGAGGCGGGGGTGGCCAATGCCCCGGGCCAGGCGCGGACGCTGGCTGCTATGGTGATCAACTACGGCACGATCGCCCCGCTGGAGGTGAACAACGTCAGGGCGGAGCCGGTGCTGGACAGCGCGCGGGAGATGCACCTGAACTTCAATAAAAAGCTGGCGGAACTGAAACCGGAGCAGTGGGCGGATGCGGTGAAAATCAATCCGCGTCCGGATGCGCTGGCTTGGGAAGCTTCCGGTCAGTCCCTCACAGTGAAGGGAAGTTTCCAGCATGGCACCAACTATGAAGTGATCGTGCCGGCCGGGCTGCTGGCCGCGGATGGCACGCGCCTGGACTCGCCTTGGACCAGCTCCCAGAAATTTGAAGCCCACGAGCCGCAGGTGTCCCTGCCGGCCTTCGACCACGCGCAGTGGATCGGCGGCAAAGGAGAGTTCTCCTTTTCCACCGCAAACCTGAAAAAGGCGACGGTGCAAATCAAACGGGCCACGCCGGAGACCGTGGTGTTTCTCCTGAATGGTTATGCCACCTACGAGTACGACGAAAGCCATCCGGAGAGCAGTGGCCACACCCGCATGCCCTGGCCGGTGGTGCCGGGCAAATCGGTGTGGGAGAAGGAACTGCCGACCACGGTGAAGCTGGATCAGACCGAATCCTTCGGCTTCAAATGGGATGAAGTATTGGGCGGAAAGCGCCAGCCGGGGATTTATTTTGTCAATGTGGAGGGTGAGGCCAAGGAAGAAGTCACGGCCCGCCAGACCCCCGGCGCCCAGGCGGTGGTGCAGTTGTCGGATATCGGGCTGGCTTGGAAATATGCCGGGACCGAAGCGCTGGTTTACGCCTTTTCCCATACTACCGGGGCGCCGCTGAAAGACGTGACCCTGCGCACCTACACATCGGAAAACGAGCTGGCGCAGACGGCGGTGACCGGAGCCGATGGCATGGCGCGCCTGCCCCACGGGAAAGTGCGCTGGCTGATCGCCCAGGCCGGGGAGGACCTGCGCGGGGTGCGGTTGGATGGCGGAGCGATGGAGATGGACCGCTGGGCCTATGACCTGCCGGTGGACGACAGTGCAAACGCAGAGCCGGCCCGCGAGATGATGCTCTTCACAGAACGTCCGGTCTATCAGCCAGGCGAGACGGTGTTCTTCAAGGCGATTACGCGGATGCACCAGTCCGTGACCCTGACCATTCCGGAGGAACGCAAAGCAAAACTGACCCTGCTGGATCCGCAAAACCGCCCGGTCATGACCCGCGACATCGAATTCACCGGAACCGGCTCCTTTGCCGATGCGGTGCGGCTGCCAGGGCAGGGCGTGGGCTGGTACCGGCTGCGTATTGAATTCCCGAAACCCGGCGCTCCCGTGGCGGCCCCTGCCTCGGATGAGGAAGAAGGCGGGGAAGTGTCAGGCCCCCCGGTCTTTGAACAGATGCTCCTCGTGCAGGAATACCAGCCGAATGCCTTCCGCATTGTTTTTGATGAGGCGGCAGTGATCCGGGAAGCGGAATCCCTGAAGGTGCCGCTGAAGGCCTCCTATCTGATGGGCAAGGCCCTTGGCGCGGTGCCGATGACGTGGACTTCACGGCTCTCGCAGGCGAATTTCCGCCCGGACGGATTTGAGGACTATCGTTTTTGCCATGCCAAGTCCTATTATGTCTACGATGGCGAGCAGTATCAGTCCATGACCGAGGAGGCGGCCCTGAACCCGCTGCTGACCGGGCAGGGCAGCCTGAAGCTCACGGAGAAGGGTGAAGCCCTGATCGAGGCCAAACTGCCCGCGACCTTCGGGGTGCCGGGGCCGAAGCTGATTTCGGTCAGCACCGAGATCACGGACATGAACCAGCAGACCATCGCCAAGGAATGGCAACGCACCGAACACAGTTCTGACTTTTATCTGGGGGTGCGCCGGCCCGTCAATGCGGTGACAGCCGGCACGGCGGTGCCGATCTCCCTGGTGGCAGTCAATCAGGATGGAAAACGCCGCAAGGAACCGGTCGCGGTGAAATTGCTGGTGGAACACCTGACCTGGAATGCGGTGCGCGTGCAGACCGCCGGGGGCGGCAGCGAGGTGCGGAATGATCTGGTCTTCGCCAAGGTGGGGGAAGAGGAACTTACAGTATCCCCCGAGCCGGGCAAGGAGGAGGCATGGACCTTCCAGCCGAAAGTGGCCGGCACTCATAACCTCACCTTCACCACGGCGGATGCGGCTGGCCGGCCGGTGCGCACGGTGGTGAGCATTGATGTCTATGCTCCGCGCGAAGCCGCCTGGCAGCAGGACGATGGCGTGAAGACCGAACTGCTGCCTGACAAGGATGAATACCAGCCGGGCGAGACCGCCAGGGTGGTGGTGAAGTCGCCATTTGCAGGCACCGCTCTCGTCACAGTGGAACGGGAACGGGTGCTCTACTCCACGCTGAAGCAAGTGGAAGCCGGGGGAAGTATCGAGCTGCTGGTGGATGAAGCCTGGGCCCCCAATGTGTTTGTTTCCGTGCTCCAGGTGCGGGGCGGGGCGGAAGATCCGCGCGAACACAAACAGCCGGACTACCGGGTCGGGTATGCGCAGCTCAAGGTCGCCGGCAAACTCAATCAGCTCATGGTGGAATTGAAACCCGCCCTGCCGGAAGTGCGGCCGGGGGGAATCGTGGAAGTGTCAGCCATGGTGCGCGACAGCCAGGGAAAACCGGTGCCGGATGCGGAGCTGGCGGTCTGGGCGGTGGACGAGGGGATTCTCAGCCTGATGCCCTGGGAAGTGCCGGACCCGGCGGCGACCTTCCATTATGATAGTGCGCTGGCGGTTCGCACCGGGGTTTCCCTGCAGCGCCTGCTGCCGGAGGACCCGGAAAAACGCGAGTTCGCCAACAAGGGATTTGTCATTGGGGGCGGCGGTGATACCGACCAGGCGGGCCAGCTGATACGGAAGGATTTCAAACCCACCGCCTACTGGCATGGGATGCTCCGCACCGGAGCGGATGGAGTGGTGAAGCTGAGTTTCCCCGCGCCGGATAACCTGACGGAATTCCGCCTTGCGGCGGTGGCCTGCGAGGGCACTTCGCGCTTCGGGCATGCCGAAAGCCGCTTCAAGGTCAATCAGCCGCTCATGCTGGAGCCGGCCTTGCCCCGGTTTGCCAATGTGGGCGATATCATCACGCTCAAAGCGGTGGTCCATAACACCACGGAGCAGTCCGGGGATATCGCGGTCCTGTTCACGGCAGATGAGCACGTGACCCTGCTGGATCCCGCCAGTGGGAAACCGCTGGAAGGCCGTAGCCTGACCCGCACGGTTTCCCTCGCCGCCCAGCAGTCCAAGGCCCTCGCTTTCCCCGTGCGCTTCATCGCGGATGGACCGCTGACCCTGAAATGGAAAGCCAGCTGCGCCACCGCCCCGCTCCTGGCCGATGCGGTGGAATCCAAGTTCACCGTTGGTTTTGCCGAACCCCTGCTGCGGGAGGTGCAGTTTTCCAACCTGACCAGTGCGCAGAACGGCATGGACCTGCTGGCCAAAGTCCGGCCGGAATTGCTGGAAGGCACCCAGGGGAAGGCAACAATCACCCTCGCCAACTCCCGGGTTATCGAAGGGGCCCAGGCGGTGCTGCATCTGCTCCATTATCCCTATGGCTGCGCCGAGCAGACGATGTCCTCCATGCTGCCCTGGCTCACCCTGCGGGATCTCAAGCAGGTGCTGCCTAGCTTGAATCGCCCGGACGAGGAGATCGTGGATGTCATCCAGCGCGGGTGTGACCGCCTGCTTTCCATGCAGACCGAAGCGGGTGGCCTGGCCTACTGGCCGGGCGGTGAGGCGCCTTCGCTCTGGGCCAGTTCCCACGGCACGCTGGGGCTGGTGCTGGCTTCCCGCTCCGGGGCCAATGTGCCGGCCGGTCGTCTGGATTCCCTGACAAAATGGCTCTCCGAATCCCTGCGCGAAGCCGGGGAGGCCGACAGTTGGGCCCTGACCGAGCGGGCCTATGCGGCCTATGCGCTGGCCCTCGCCGGCAAAGGCGAGCCAGGGTATCACGAACTCCTCTTTGGCAAACGTCAGGAGCTCAGCCCCAGTGCCCGTGCCCTGCTGGCTCTGGCGATTGCCGAAAGCGACGGTCCGCCCGAAATGGCGAAGGCGGTGCTGGCCGTGACCCGCCCGGATGACCAGGACTGGTGGTGGGGCCCAAGCAGTTCCCAGGCCATGCGTGTGATGGCGCTGCTCAAACTCAAGGATCCGGCCGCCGATGCCGAAATGGGCCGCCTGCTGGCCTCCCGCAGTCCGCGGGGCGACTGGCGGAATACCATCTCCAATGCCTGGGTCTTGATGGCCCTGAGCCGCGAAGCGACCCTTGCTCCGGCTTGGCAGGGTGGCCAGCCCGCCGTGCTCACCCTTGATGGCAAGACACAGGAAGTCACCTTGCCCGCCACCCCGGCCTCACAGACCGTGGCGCTCGATTTCAAACCCGGCGCGGCCTTGCCTTCCCTCACTGCCACGATGCCCGCCGGCCAGCGGCTCTTCGCCAAAATCGAAATCAGCTCCCGCGCCAAGGCCGGTCCCCAGCCCGCCCGCAAGGCTGGGTTTGGCATCACCCGAGCCTGGAAAAAGGTCGCTCCGGACGGTTCCCTCAGCGAAGCCGGTCCGCTCCGCACCGGGGATCTGGTGCAGGTTTCGCTCAAACTCGATATCCCATTGTCCGCCGAATACCTGGTGATTGACGATCCGCTGCCCGCCACCTTCGAAGCCGTGAATGCCAACTTCACTTCCATGGCTTCCACCGAAGTGGCCGACGTCGCCGGCAACGAATGGTTCTCCGACTTCAGCGAAATCCGCCGCGACCGCGTGCTCTTCTTCCGCGACTCCTTCGAAGGGAAAGGCACCTACCGTGTCAGCTACCTCGCCCGCGTTGTTGCCGAAGGCACCGTCACCGTCCCGGCCTCCCGCATCGAAATGATGTATGATCCCGCCCGCTTCGGCCTCTCCCCTTCCCAAACCCTCACCACCGAAGCCTCCCCGGATGAAGCGGTGGCGGGGAGGTGACAGGCCATGTAAGCGTAAAAGGGAGCTTTTTGTTGGCTGCGGATGTTGCTGATTATTGTTGTGCAACAAGCATCTTTTCTCAACACTAATGCTTCATGGATTCTGTCCGTCTTGATAAATTCCTCTGGGCCGTCCGGCTCTACAAGACGCGTCCGGACGCCACCGATGCCTGCCGCCTGGGCCGGGTGGAGATGGGCGGGCAGCCGGTGAAGGCGGGACGTGAGGTGCGGGTGGGGGAAATGATCCGCGTGCAGTCGGATGAACTGACAAAGACGGTCCGGATTGTGGCGCTGCTGGAGAAGCGGGTGGCGGGGAAACTGGTGGCGGGCTTTATCCAGGATCTGACGCCGCCGGAGGAATATGAGAGGGCGAGGAAGCGGCGGGAGGAGCATGCCCTGAATCTGGCGACCAGTCCGCCGCTGCGGCCTACCAAACGCGACCGGCGGGACATTGATGCCTTTCTGGATGCCTTTGAGGCGGAGGAAATATAATTGGTAGACTTCTCACAACTCATGAAAATATCAATCGATTCAAGCCTCTACCTACCCTTGGCGATATATGGATTGGCCGTGATCCTGACAGTTTATCATATTCACAGAGGATCCCGGACCCCTTGGGGCCGGGGGTTTTGGACCATGGCGGTCGTGTTGATGCCCTTCGCGGGGATCGTTGCTTACGCGTGGGATTGCCTATGGGACCGCTCCCGCCGCCGCGGACAGTGAAGCGTTAGGTCGGGTCCCCTTTGGTTTTGGAGACCAGCCGGATGCCGCCGATTTCCATGGTTTTGTCCACCGCTTTGCACATGTCGTAAAGGGTCAGGGCGGCGGCGGAGACGGCGGTGAGGGCTTCCATTTCCACCCCGGTGCGGGCGGTGGTGCGTACGGTGGCTTGAATCGTCAGGCCGAGCGCACTTTCCTGGAAGGTCACGCTGATGCCGCTGAGGGGCAGGGGATGGCAGAGGGGAATCCAGTCGGCGGTGCGTTTGGCGGCCTGAATGCCGGCGATGCGGGCGGTGGCGAGCACTTCGCCTTTCGGCATCTGACCGGCCCGGATCAGGTCGAGGGTGCTGGCCTGCAGGCGGATCTGGCCTTCCGCGATGGCTTCGCGGGCCACGGTGGGCTTGGCGGAGACATCGACCATACGGGCGGCTCCGGTGGCGTCGAGATGGGAGAGGGAGGACATGACTCCGTTGCGGAGGAACTGGTGGAGCCGGGCTATTTTTTGCGGGCTGCTTTTTTGGCCGGGGCTTTTTTGCCGGTGAAGTCGCGGCGCGGCGGGCCGGTGCGTTTGCGGGCCGGGGGGATCGGCTTGCCGTCGGCATCCAGTTTGGCTTCGCGTTCGGGGAAGTCCCAGCCCAGCATCATCTTGCCCTCGGTATTGCAGACAAGGCGGGCGGAGAAGGGACGGCCTTTTTTGCTGACAAATTTGTCGATGAGGTCGGTCTTGCCTTCGGTGAAGTATTTCAAGGCCTGCTCGCGGCTGATGGGATACTGGCACATCTCCTTGCTGAGCTTGCCCTTGGGCTTGCAGCC
>JAYUWQ010000653.1:0-3625 GCA_043753485.1 bacterium | reverse complement strand
ATCCGGCGTCTCCGATATATCCACCGCAGGAACAGGATCATAGTTATGGGGTCACGGGCGCCGTGGCCGGTTTTTACGCGGTGCCCACGCCTGGGGCGGCCAATGGTCCGCGCTTTGACGGCGTGGTGGCCGACACCGTCTTCAGCGTGCGGCGCGGCCTCTACGATACCGCCCAAACGGTGGCCCTTTCCTGCGCCACGCCGGGGGCCGAAATCCGCTATACCCTGAACGGGGCAGACCCCACCGCGACCACCGGCACGGTCTACTCGGTGCCGGTGGCGATCAGCACCACCCGGGTGCTGAAGGCGGCGGCCTTCCGGTCCGGCTGGGCTCCGGCCAATATTGATATCCAAACGTATGTCTTTCCCTCCGACGTCCGCAGCACGGCGGCCGCGAAGGGTTGGCTGGCCCCCGCGCTGGTCTCCGGCCTGACCGACGTCCAGGTCAAGGCAGCGTTGCGCGAAGTGCCTTCCATGAGCCTGACCGTCCCCCCCGGCACCACCATTGACGGCGGGGTGGACAAACGGGCCAAGCTGGAGTGGCTGGATCCCAGTGGCGTGACGGCGGGATTCCAGATTCCCTGCGGGGTGCAGCTGTTCGGCGGGGCGTTCACCAACTTCGCCAAGAAGTCCTTCCGGGTTTCCTTCAAAGGCGAATATGGAGCCTCCAAACTCAACTATCCGCTCTTCGCCGGATTCGACCGGGGCTGGCCGGCGGCCGATGAGTTCGATCAGATTGAACTGCGCAACGGGTCCCATGACATGGCCTCGCGGGGCTTTTACATGTCCAACGCCTTTACCGATGCCACCATGCTCGACATGGGATCGTATGCGCCGCACGGCCGGTTTGTGCATCTCTATCTGAATGGCAGCTACTGGGGGCTCTATCATCTCCGCGAGCGCTTCAATGCGGCCATGATGGCGTCCTACTACGGCGGGGACAGCACCGATTACGAGTCGGTGAATGGCAACCTCAACGTGGGCGGCTGGGCTGATCCCGGTCTCCCCTATGATGGGACGGATGCCCAGTGGACCCAGATGAAGGCGCTGGCCCGTTCCGGCGGCAACACCTATGAAAAGCTCCGCCCCCTGCTGGATGTGCCGCAATACGTGGACTACATGATCATGTGGATGTTCGGGAAATCGGAGGATGAATACCGGACCACCGGACCGGTTGGGCCCGGACATGGTTATAAATTTGTCCTGAACGATGCCGACGGCTACCTCTACTACGCGCCCTATGCCGGCCCGGGGATAGACCGGACCGCCCGCGATGCCCCGGGCAAGCGCGCCGGAGATGGGCCGGGCAGCCTGTTTTCCATGCTCCTCAAGAATGGCGGCAACGAATACCGCACTCTTCTGGCCGACCGTATCCACCGCTCCTATGTGACGGCCGGGGGCGCCCTGACTCCGGCAGCCAACAAGGCACGTCTGAATGAGCTGTGCGACCCCATCCAGCAGTCCATGATTATTGAGGGATCGCGCTGGAACTACCAGACTCCGACCAGCTGGGCCACCGCCCGCACCGGGGCCTTGAACTGGTTCACCAACCGCACCAACGACATCCTCGGCACTTACCGGACGGCCGGTTTTTATCCGGCCCTCGTGGCTCCTGTCTTCAATCTGCCAGCGGGGCCGGTGACCAGCGGTAGCGTGCTGGAGCAGACCACCACCACTCCTGGGGCGCTGGTTTATTACACCACCGATGGCTCCGATCCCCGCCCCGATCCCACGGCCTTGCCCAACACTCCCTTTATCACGGCGGCAACTCCCGGCAAAATCCACGTGCCCACCGCCGCCGGGGATGAGGTTATCCTGCCGGAGACCCCCGACCTCCTCGCGCTCTATCCGCTGGATAGTGCAGCCACGGGCGGCACCGATCCCGTGGGCAGCTTTCACGGCGCGCTGACGAATGGGGCCTCCATCACCGCTCCGGGGCAACGCGGCGGGGGGGCGGTCCTGCTGGATGGGATCAATGATTACGTCCAACTGGGCAATCCGGCAGGCCTGCGGTTCGCCGGTCAAATCACAATCGCGGCGTGGGTGCGGCCCAATGCGGTGGGCCTGATCCGCAGTATCGTCTCCAAAGGATCGGACACCTCCGCGGCTCCCGCTGGAGAGGCTTTTCTGCGGATCAATGCGGGCGCCTATCAAGGGGGATTCACCATCGACGCCACGGCTTCCGTCGTGGCGACGGGGCCAGCCAGCGGGGCAGACTCCGCCCTGGGCGATATCGACAACTGGGCGCACGTCGCCATCGTTTATGACGGCACGGCGTGGCGCCTCTACCGGAATGGCGTGGAGATCAGCAGTGTGGCCAGCGCCACCGGAGCTCCTGACAATACCTCCGGCTGGGCCATTGGCGCGCGTGGTCCGGGCGACCAGCGGTTCTACGGTGGTCAGATTGATGAGGTCCGGATCTACGACCGGGGGCTCTCTCCTGCCGAGATCAGTGCCCTGGCCGCGGGCACGGTGCCCAATCCGGTGATCCAGTGGGCTCAGGCGGGATTCGATGACTCCCTCTGGCCGGCTGGCGCAGGAGGGATCGGTTTCGCTCCGGCCGGCGACCCGCTCGGCGCGGCGGTCACCCAGGACATCGGCACCGTCCTCCACGGGGTGAATGCCAGCCTGTATCAACGCTATCACTTCCCGGTCCCCGCCTGGATCAAAAGCGGACTGACCGCCCTCGAACTCCGGGTCAAGTCCGATGATGGTTATGCGGTCTATCTGAATGGGGCCCGCGTTGCTTCGCGGAATGCGGCGGCGCTTCTCACCGGAACCAGTGCGGCCACGGCGGAGACACCTGACAGCATTGCGCTGGTGGGGGACCGGGTGAATCTCACGACCCTCATTCCCATGCTCGCCGAGGGCGATAACGTCCTCGCGGTGCAGGGCCTGAATCTCAGTGCCGGCGACGATGACTTCCTACTGGCTGCGGAACTGCATGGCCAGCGGGGCACCTCGGCAGTGGCGCCCGCCGGAGGCCTGGCGTTGACCCGAAGCACCCTCGTCCGGTCGCGCGCCCTGCTGCCGTCCTCGGGGCAATGGAGCGCGCTGCAGGAAGTGTTCTATCAGGTCGGGCCTTCACCCTGTCCTCCCGGCGCTCTCGCGGTCACCGAATTGCATTTCAATCCATCCGGCGACGGGGATGGGGAATTCATTGAACTGATGAATGTGTCGGACGCCGCCATCAATCTGCGTGCGGTCCGGTTCGCCCTCGGCGTGGACTTCCAGTTTCCCCCGCTGCGCGACAAAGTCCTCAGTCCCGGGGAGCGGCTGGTGCTGGTGGACAGTCAGTTTACCTATCAAAAAATCCAGGGCTGGTCGGCCGTGCTGGCAGGGATCTACCGCGGAGCCTTCGACAATGCGGGGGAGCGCGTCCTTGTCACGGCGGAGGACGGCATCACGCCGCTGGTGGATTTCACCTATGGCGCCTCGCCGCCCTGGCCCGACGCGGCCAATGGGGCCGGGCGCAGTCTGGTGCTGATCAATCCCTCCCCGGCCACCAATCCAGCGCTCCCGCAGAACTGGCGGGTCAGCACCCGTACCCATGGCAATCCCAATGCCAGCGATTCCCTGATCTTCGCGGGATTGCCCACGGCGGATTGGGATAACGATGGCCTGTC
>JAYUWQ010000652.1:0-3626 GCA_043753485.1 bacterium | reverse complement strand
GGGGATGGCGGCCGGGGTGGCGGTGCCGGAAAGGTTTTGCGGGGTCCAGTCGAAGCGGGGTTTGGTGTCGGCCCCGGAGCGGGCGAATTGTTTGAGCTGGAGGTCTTCGTCGATGTGGGAACGGGCGATCATGGCGGATGGATGGGCAGGCGGGCGGTGGCGGGGGGCGGCGGATGGGCGGGCGGGGGAAATTGAACAGAAGGGCGCGAAGGACAGGAAGGGCGGGGGTTTTAACGGGCCACAGCCAAAGCGCAGCGGAGACAGCCGAAGGCAAATGGCACGGATAAAACGGGTGGCACTGATGTTGGTGAACGGAGGGCTGGCGGGGCTTTTTTGGAGAAGAGGTCCTCTGGGGCTTTTTGGGCTTATACGGCCTGTTTTTTGGGGGACGGAGGCTATTGCCGGGGCTTTGCTCAAGGCCTGGAAGGCCTTGCTACGGGGGAATGCGGGGTCCTCTAGTATTCGTCCTCGGAGACGGTGGCGAGGGAGGAGGATTTTTGGTAGTCGGTGACGCGGCCTTCAAAGAAGTTCTGCTCCTTCTTGATGTCCATCATTTCAGCCAGCCACGGGAGCGGGTTGTTGATGGCGGGGTTGAGGGGGTCGAGGCCGACGCCTTCGAGGCGGCGGTCGGCGATGTAATCGATGTAGTTGGTGAACTCATCGAGGGCGAGGCCAACGCTGCTGACGGGAAGGCAGTCGCTGATGAATTCCTTCTCCAGAGTGATGGCCTCGCGCATCATGTCGCGGAGTTCCTCGCGGAATTCCGGGGTCCAGATTTCCTTGTTCTCCTCAATGAGGTCCATGAAGAGGTTGCGGAAGACTTCGATGTGGTTCGACTCATCGCGCAGGGTGTAGCGGAACATCTGGCCGATGCCGGGGAACTTGTTCTGGCGGTAGAGGCTCAGAATCATGCCGAAGAGGCCGAAAAACTGGGTGCCTTCCATGCATTGGCCGAACAGGAAGATGTTTTTGGCGAGCAGCTTTTTGTTTTCCGGCAGGGTGAGGTCGAGGTCGCGGCGCAGCAGTTTGGAGGTGCGGGTGACGAATTCGTTTTTGCGCAGGATGGTGGGAATCTGCTCAAACATGGCTTCGCACTCGTGGGGATTGATCCCCAGGCTGGAAATCATGTAAAGCAGGCTGTCGGCGTGGATGTTTTCCTCGTGGGCGTGGCGGCCGAGGACGAGTTTGAGCTCGGGGGCGGTGACCATCTCGCGGACGACGTGCTGGATGTTGTCGCCGACGATGCCTTCCGCAGCCGAAAAATACCCGATGCCCATGCGGATGATCCAGCGTTCGTTGTCGGTGATCTGGCCGGAGCGCCATTGTTCGACGTCCTTCTGCATCCCGATGTCCTCCGGCTCCCAATGGTTGGCCTTCATGTTCCGGTAAATCTCGTAAGCCCAGGTGTATTTGAGCGGGAGGAGGTTAAAAGCGGCACTTTCGCGGCCATTGATGACGCGTTTGCCTTCGAAGGCGGCTTCGGCTTTGGTGCGGTCGAGGACAAAGGTCTTGTTGCCGATGGTGAAGGGAATTTCCATAGAAGTGACGTTTTAGGCAGATAAATTCGGGATACGATTAAAATAAAGGAGTTACCAGAAATGGGAGGCTTATCTTGGTTTCGAGGCAGTGGATTTTTAATGTTTTAGCGTTGCCTGAAAGGATTATGGAAATTATGGATTACTTCTGGACTTTCAGGCTGAACCACTACAGATTGACAGCCGGTGGTGAGCCTACACTACATTCTGTGGTTTTCTCAAGCTGAAACTACAAGTTCCGGCGGATTTGGGGTGGCGCAAAATCCATGCCGCAGGCTCAAAAGTTCGTGGAGACACCCTTAACTTTACTTAAAGATTTTAGTTGATTTGGAAGCCACTTGCCTCCGTGGCTGATAAAATGAGGCATGCAGCTCACAAGTTGCTTTGATAGGACTATTCAGAAGATTTTCATGAGTTTCCAAGATGCCTTGGGTTAATGAAAAATTTGGTTTCGATTAAAAAAATGCATCCCCCCGCAGACGGGGCGCGGGCCGGCCGGAGGGCGATTCTTTTTGGGGTGCCGCTTGGCTTTGGGCCCGGATTCCGCTACAAATCCCATGATGCGTGTGGTTTTTGGAACTCTCGGAATCGCCGCACTGCTGGCGGGCGGGCCCACAACGTGGGCGCAGTCCGTGTTCATCAATGAGCTGCACTACGACAACGACGGGACGGATGCCAACGAGGGCGTGGAGATCGCCGGTCCGGCCGGAACCAATCTGGCGATCTACGCGCTGCACCTCTATAATGGGAACGGCGGGACAGTATATAATACCGTGCCGCTGAGCGGAACGATCCCGAATCTGGGCGGCTCGGGGTTCGGGGCGGTGTGGTTTCCGGTTCCGGGCATCCAAAATGGCGACCCGGACGGGTTGGCCTTGGTGCAGATCAGCGGGTCGCTGGTGGTGCAGCGGCTGGCCTACGAAGGGAGCTTCACGGCCACCAGCGGGCCGGCGGGAGGGACCAACTTGCCCGATATCGGGGTGCGGGAGTTGGACAGCAGCACCAATCCTGCGGGGCGGTCGCTGCAATTGAGCGGAACGGGCACGGTGGGCGCCAGTTTTGCCTGGACCGGACCCGTGGTGGCTTCGCCCGGGGCGATCAATGCCGGGCAGACCTTTGGGGCAGCGCCCGCGGTGAGTCTTTTGAGCTTTGCGCCCGGCCTGATCAAGGAAGGCGGCTCGACCACGGCGACTCTGACCCTGATCCCGGCTCCAGCGGGACCGGTGGTGATGAGGCTATCGGGGAATCCCCCGGGCACCGCCAATCTGCCGGCCTCGGTGGTGGTGCCGTTGGGGGGCACCGTGACGTTTTCGGTGACCGCTCCGCTGGACGGGGTGGCGGATGGGTTCCAGCAAGCGGCGGTGCTGGCGACCGATGACACGGCGGTTTACCCGGCGGCGGGGGCGGCGCTGCAGGTGATCGACCTCGACCGGCCGGCCCGGATTGGGCCGGGAGTGCTGAGGCTGATGTCGCTGAATGTCAAAATAGGCATCGGGGCGCCGGGCAGTGCGGAATTCGCAGCGGTGCGGGAAGTGATCGAACGGATCAGCCCGGATGTGCTGGCGATGCAGGAGGTTTCGGACGCAGGGGAGTTTGGAGACGCGCTGGCCCTGCTGGAGCAGGCCGGATTTCCCACGGGGGCGGCCTACCGGGCGACCACTGGCGATGCGTTTGCGGCCCAGGCCTACAGTTCAGGAGACTTCGGGACGGGGGAATGTGTCATCACCGCCAGCCGGTATCCGATCACCAGCACCATCCAGATCGGGCGCGGGGTGGCGGGCCGCAAGGAGTTGACGCGGTTTCCGCTCTACACGCGCATCGACCTGCCGGGCGCGGATCTGCACTTGGTGAATGTGCATCTGAAAGCCGGTACCGAAGATCCGGACCGGTTCCGCAAGGCAGTGGAAGCCTACCGGATCCGGGAGTTCCTCACCCAGCAGAATCTCTCGGCGGCGGCGGACACGCTGGTGGCAGCGTTGTAGGGCGACACGCTGTAGGGCAGGGTGATTCCGGGGCTGGCACTGAGGTCGCTGCCCAGTTGAAAACTGACCGGCAGACTGAATCCCACCGGCGGCACATAACTGGAGGTGT
>JAYUWQ010000651.1:0-9519 GCA_043753485.1 bacterium | reverse complement strand
GATCCTGATGGACGCCTGTGGATGGTGCTCAGCCGTACGGAACGCGTTTTGCATTGGGATGCCATCCTGACGAAATCCGGCATGGCCGATGCCAACGGCGTGATTGGTGAGCCCACCCTCCTATCCACCATCGACAGCAACTTCATCCCCTCGGCCATGCCGCGGGCTCCCCACGCCGGTCTGGAGGATGCCGTCTCCGGCAAGTTTTTCCTCGCCGACGAGGGCCGGGTGCTCCGTTACACCAGCCGCGCTGCCGCAGAGGCCGGCACCCCGCCGGAGGCGGTGCTGGGCAAATCCACGGTCAGCCAATACGGGGGCGGCAGCGCCACCGCCACCAACCTCCGCTCTGCCTGGGGCCTCGCCCTTGATGCCACCGGCCAGCTTTGGGTGAGCGATCCCCGGGGCCACCGGATCGTCGCCTTTGCCGCTGCCGCCACCGCCCCCACCGGAGCGCCCATGTCCGTGGTGCTGGGGCAGGCGGACTTCGTCACCTCGACGGCCGGTCTGGCGGCGGACCGTTTGAATACGCCCCGCAGCCTCGCCATTGATGGAAATGGCCATCTCTACGTGGCGGATTATGGGAATCACCGGGTGATGCGTTTCAATCAGATCGCCACCAAGGCCAGCGGAGCGGCTGCGGATGCCGTGATCGGGCAGGGGGATCTGCTAACCGCCAGCACCGCCGCCAACGCCGCTCTGTTGCGGAACCCCAGCGGCCTGTGTTTCGATATCCAGGGCCGGCTTTGGATCGCGGATACGGGAAAGAACCGCATCGCCCGTTGTGATACGCCCCTGGCCATGGCCGCTGCGGATCTCCCCTCCGGCACCCTCGGCGGAATCGCCTCGCTGAGTGCTTCCGGCATGTCCGCGCCCCACAGCGTCGCCATTACCACCTCCGGCCGCCTGTGGGTGCTCGATACCGGATTCCAGCGCGTCCTGCGTTATGAAAACGCCGCAGCCAAGGCCAATGGAGCCAATGCCGATGGCGTGATCGGCGCTGCCACCCCCACTGCCTCCATCTCGTATGGCCGCGCCCTGAACCGCTTCCACTCCCCCGAGTGCCTGTTCCTGGATTCCGCGCAGCACCTCTGGGTCGCCGATCCCAACAACGCCCGCGCCCTGAAGTTCGAACCCGTCAACTCCGTCCAGATCCTGCAAAGCGGATTCAATCCCGCCAACCGTTTCGAGCTCACCTTCCAAGCCCTCGATCCCGGCACCTACCTCCTCCGCTCCTCCCCCAACCTCGTGGACTGGGAACTGGAAACCACCTGGCAACTCGCGGCCCAGGACACCCGCACCTTTGAGGATGCCAAAGGCGGCTCCCGGCGTTTCTTCCGCATTGAGGAACCCTGATTTCGCGGAGGACCGCCGCCATCCTGCCGGATCATGGTCTGATTGATTCATGGTCTCAATGTCCTGCCGCGCGTGGCTCCCGGGACTGTCTCGCCTGAGACCGCGGAGCTTGAGACCTGTCTCCCCGGGACCCTCAAACCCCTCTCCAGAGCCGTGGCGGGCGGTGTGAGCGATGGGAGGCACACCCGCCTTCCTGGACGCAGGAACGCGAGATTGGATTCGAACTGTACCGCCCGGTGAGTGAAGCCTTGATTGCTGATGATAACCGGCACAATTCATGAGCATGTTGAATCGCCTGACCGGTTGGCTGCTTTGTTCCCAGGTGGCGTATGTCACCTTGTTTGCGCTGTTGGTGGTGGTGGACAATGTCAGTGGGGGGAGTGTCTTCCGGGCGACGGTCGGGCTGCGGAAACTGCTGCACCTGGAGAACAACCTGGTGAGGCTGTCGGACTATCTCTACTATCCCATGACCTTCACGGTGCCCCTGAATCTGATCCTGATGCTGGTCTTTTGCGGGACCCTGCTGCGGAAGAAACGGACCCCCGCCTTTGGCGCCGATTTTTTCAGCATCCTCAATGCGCTCTTCCTCTCGCCCTGTCTCATCATCCTGCTGCTGGTGTTTATTCAGTGGGCGAGGAGGTGAGCCGGACCAGCGCCACCGGTGGCGGCCTCGACTGAGGCGGACGACGGCTGCCCATGTGGGGGAAGCGGATGGTTTTCCGGGCAACAAAGACTGGTCAGAACTGAATTATTATGGGACAAGGACGGGACGCCACTCTGTCCGGTTGCGGGCTTGGGGCGGCCCCGGGCAATTGTATCCGTCATGGCTTCCTCTCCTCTCCTGAATTCCCCGATGGTCCTCCGGGCCGGTTTGGTGCTGCTGGGCTGGGGGAGTGGCCGTGCCCCGGCGGCGGAGCCATGGCCTCCGGTGTTGAGTCCGGCCGGCGGGTGGGTCCACGCGCCCGCGCTGGCGGAGGTCACTCACAACAATGCGGCGGGGACGGTTTTTTATACGATCAATGGACCGGATCCGCGCGATCCTTTTGGAGAGGTGGCCCGGGAAGCCCGGCGGGCTCCGGAGCAACTCTCCGTGAACCGCCCCATGGTGGTGCGGGCGAGGGTGAGAGCCGGTGTGGAGTGGAGTCCACTGGTGGTCACGGCCTTCACAGTGGATCAGGATTTTTCGAAGCTCCTCTTCACGGAATTGATGTATCACCCGCGGGATAACGATGACTGGGCGGAATTCATCGAGCTGAAGAATGCGGGCAGCGTGCCGTTGGATCTGACGGGCTTGCAGATCAATTTCGGGTATGGAGGCTACCGGCCTTTTTCTTTTTACACCTTTCCGGCAAAAACCATCGTGGCGCCGGGTGGGTTCCACGTCTCTATTGCCCAGCTCCAGGCATACCGGGCCCTGCATCCGGCCGCCCAGGTCGATGGCATCCTCCAGGGCGAGATGAGTAATGACTCGGGAAGCCTCTCAGTCCAGACCGCCGCAGGAGCCTTGGCCGCGACCGCGTCTTATGAGACCGCGGCTCCCTGGCAGGTGGTGCCGGACAATCACGGGTATTTCGCGGAAGACGGCGTGGGCTTCTCGCTGGTGCGCCGCACTGCCGACCCGCAATTGGATCCGGCGGATTATCGCAACTGGCGGGCCAGCGCGCAGCGTTATGGCTCGCCCGGGGCGGACGATCCGCCTGCTCCAGTGCCCCCGGTGTACATCAACGAACTGATGTCGCGGAGCAATGCCGGTGAACTGGACTATGTGGAGTTTTACAATCCCAACGCGCAGCCGGTGGATTTGGGCGGCTGGTGGTTGAGCGACGAACGCAACTACCCTTTCCGTTATTCGATCCCGGCGGGGACGATGGTGCCGGCCGGGGGATATCTGGTGCTGGACGAGTCCC
This sequence comes from bacterium, assembly GCA_043753485.1. GTDB lineage: Bacteria > Verrucomicrobiota > Verrucomicrobiia > Verrucomicrobiales > V1-33 > CAIZWU01. The sequence goes on along the minus strand of JAYUWQ010000651.1, from coordinate 6,259 downwards.
AATATGGGGCGGGAGTGTCCTTCAACACGGAAGGGGAACGCTGTTATCTGTTCTCGGGAGACCAGCATGGAGTCCTGACCGGTTATAGTCATGGCTTTCAATTCACGGGTGCCGAACGGGGGCTGAGTTTTGGGCGACATCTGACCAAGGATGGAAGCGAGGATTTCCCGGTGCAAAAGATGCCTACGCCCGGCGCTCCCAATGCGGGCCCGCGCATCCCGCCGGTGGTCATCAGCAGGATCCTGAATCGCCCCGCCATTGTGGGCGAGGCGTATGTGGAACTGTATAACACCACGGATGCCGCGATCAATCTATGGGATCCGGGAAATCCAGGATCAACCTGGGCGCTCAGCGATCTCTGGACTTCCCCGGTGCCATTTCCGGGCAATACCGTCATTCCAGCGAAAGGCCATGTCCTGGTAGTGGCAAGTGATCCGGCAACATTCCGGGTGAGATACCAGGTGCCGGAGGCAGTGCCTATCGTCCGGCCGCAGGGACTGTCATTCGATTCATTTGCCCGATATGGGTTTTCCCTGTTTCAGCAGTCGGGGCTGGCGGCAGGAGTGATCCGTTATATAGAAGTAGAGCGGGTGAACTATGGCACGGGAGCCCCCTGGCCCGCAGGGGCGGATGCGCCCGGGCATTCCCTCGAGCGGATCCATCCGGAGCGGTATGCCAACGATCCCCATAACTGGCGGGAGTCGCCGGTGGGACTTTTCCCCGGCCGACCGCATCGCGGAAACCTGGCTCCGCGGGTGTGGGCGGGGGGGCCGCAAACGCACTTCGCCCGCAGGCTGGTGACGCTGCGGGGAGTGGTGGCGGACGACCAATATGAGGGGATGGCGGCCACCCTGACATGGTCCCACGCCAGCGGGCCGGCCGCCATCCAGTTCACCAGTCCGGGGCAGGCCACGGCGCAGGCCAGTTTTCCGGCGGCGGGCCAGTATGTGGTCCGGCTGCAGGCGTCCGATGGTTTGCTGGGGGGGGCGGATACTGCCGCGATCAATGTGGTGGATGGGGCGTTCGAAGGATGGCGCGCCTTGTATTTCCCACCCGTGGCCCCGGGCGCGGAGGATCCGGGCAGTCCGGTGGCGGACCCTGACGGCGACGGTTTGCGCAATGATGCGGAATATATTTTCAACTCATTGCCTAGGGTCGCGGGATCGCCCAATCCTCTGCGGATCACCTATTCCGGGGGACGCTGGGAAGCCACCTGGGAACAACGGGCCGGGGCGGCAGACTACCTCGTGACGCTGGAAAGCGCGGACGGGCTGGACGGCCCGTGGTTGGCCGACGCGGAATTCTTTGAGCGCACCGAAACCATCCTGGGGGCCTTGACGAAAGTGGTGGTCCGGGAGAAATACCCCGCGCCGGGCCGGGCGGGAGGCTTCATCCGGCTGCGTTATGGGCTGAAATGAGGTGGTCCGGTGGAGGCAGGGTTGCGGCCGCCCGGGGGCTGTGCGAACTAATCGGCAGTCTGCTGCTCCCGCCTGGCAGTGGTTAGTTTTCCCATCCCGACCTGTCTTGAAAGTGAACTTTGTCCTGTCGTTTCCAACCTGTCCCGCCGTCGCCGGGCTGATGGCGCTGGCCCTGCTGTCCGGGGCCGGTAATCTGCAGGCCGACGGACCCAAGACCCCGGCGGGCGGGAAGCCGGTGGCATCCACCCAGTCGGGCCTCCTGCAGGAACCGCCATTGGATTTGTCCTGGTTCACCACCGGGGAATTTGAGAGGGTGAGTGCCACGGTGGGGCCGGAGAAGATCCGCAAGGCGTGGACCACGGCGGTGACGGCCCTGCCGCCCCATTCCCGCCGGGCGGTGAAGGGCCTGACAGAACCGGAGGTGGAGGATTACATGCGGCAGGTGCGCCGGCTGTTTGACGAAGGGGCGGCCAATCCGGTGTCGGATGTGGGGCTGATCAGCACCCAGGAGGATGTGATCCGCAAACCGATGTACAACCACATCGCCGCCTTCTCCAATGCCGTGGCCCATGTTTATCTTCTGGTGCAGAAAACCTCGGGGAGCGGGGGCTGGGGATACTTTTCCATCGTGCAGGACCGGACCACCGATCCGCCCACCGATTATTACGCCGAGATCAAGGGGACGGAGATCAAGTTCGAGGGCACAAGCTGCTATAAATGCCATTCCTCGGGGCCCCTCGCGATCCACCCGGTGCGCGCCGATCTGGTGAGTGATGCGGCGCTGGCGGCAGCGCTGAACCGGCACATCGCGGACCAACCGGTCTCGCGGACGCATTTTCCAAAAGGCGATCCGCCGCCCGATTATGGGAAGCCGCTGGCGCTGGAAGCCTGCACGGAATGTCATGATAGCGGGGGCGACCGGGCTCCGCTCTTCAAGGTGCATGCGCACCCCATCCGGGTGTTGGTGGACTACGGCTACATGCCTGTCAAACACCGCCTGACTCCGGAGGAACTGGCAGAACTCAAGGCGTGGCTGGAGGCAAAACCTTGAACGCGCAACCCGGATGCGGCTTGTGTTGCAGGGAGAAGCAGGGATAGATGGCGGGGTATCGGTTTCACCCTATGACTGCGACATCTCAAAACAGTATCGCCCTGCTGATCGACGCCGATAACGCGCCGGCCGCAAAGATTGATTTTATCATCTCGGAACTGGCCGGGCACGGGGTGGTTAATATCCGCCGGGCCTATGGGAACTGGAAGAAACCGGGGCTGGCCGGGTGGGAGAAGGTTTTGCACGAGTATTCGATCCAGCCGATGCAGTCGTTTGATCAGGTGAAGGGGAAAAATGCCACCGACATGGCGCGGGTGATCGATGCCATGGATATTCTCTACACGAAGAAGGTAAACACGTTTTGCCTGGTGACGTCGGACTGCGATTTCACGCCGCTGAGCCAGCGGCTGCGGGAGGATGGCAAGGAGGTCTATGGATTCGGCCGGCGGCTGACGCCGATTCCCTTCATCAGGAGCTGTTCGCGGTTCATCTTTCTGGACGAGGAATCGGAGCCAGCCGAGCCGGGCATGGTGAAAGAAGCACCGGTGGTGGATTTGAAGAATGTGAAGGAACTGCAGAACGTAAATCTGCTGAAGCAGGACACCCGGCTGATGAACATGCTGCGCAGTGCGGTGAAGGCCTCGGAGGCTGAAGACAACGATGGCTGGGCAAATCTGGGCTCCGTGCGGCACCACCTCAACAACAGTGGATCGCTGGATCACCGGTCCTATGGATTCAAGAAACTCAGTGACCTCTACAAGGCGATCAACCTGTTCGAAGTGAGGATGGAAAAGACGGGCAACGAGTTTGTGCGGATGAAGCGCCCGGCGGTGAAGAAAGCCGCCGCGAAGCAGATGCCGGGAAACGGATGAGGCCTCCAGCGGGGGGATGAGCCCTGGCCCAAAAAATGGGGCTTTTTTTATTTCCCATTCTCCATGAATGGATTATGGGAAATGTTCCCCCCGCTTGTGCCCTTCCCGGACCCTCCTTTCCCCACCCCTCATCCGGGCGCTGCTCTCCCTGAGACTCAGGGGGACCGGCGCCAGCGTCTTCTCGTGGCGCTGATGGAGAGTGTCTTTGATGGGGTCCTGATCGTCTCCCGGGCGGGGAAGATGATCTATCATAACCAGCTGTTCCTCGACATTTGGAACTTTCCCCGGGAAGTGCTTGAGTCCCGCTCGGATGAAAGCGCGCTGCAATGGGCGGCGCACCAGACCACCGACCCCACCGGCTTTTTGGCCCGCGTCGCGGCCGTCTATCAAAATACCGGCGACCGGGTGCGCGAAGAGGTCGCGATGAAGGATGGGCGGGTGTATGAGCGGTGTGGTTCCGCCGTGCGCACCGGGGATGGGGATGAACCGTGGATGTGGACCTTCCGCGATATCACCCAGCGGAAGCAGAGCGAATCCGCGCTGCAGCGCAGTGAGTTCCGCTACCGCACCCTGTTCAATTCCCTGGATCAGGGGTTCTGCGTCATCCGGATGATTTTCGATGAAGCCGGGCAACCTTGCGACTTTCTCTTCCTGGAGGTTAATCCTGCGTTCTACACTCAGAGCGGGATGGAAAATCCAGTGAACCGCCGGATGCGGGAGTTTGTCCCGGATCATGAACAGTTCTGGTTCGACCGGTATGGGAACGTCGCCTTGACGCGGGAAGCAATCCGCTTCGAACAAGAAGCCAAAGGATTGAACCGGTGGTTTGACGTTTATGCCTTCCCCGTGGATGGGACGGATCTCCATAGTGTGGGGGTTCTGTTTACGGATGTGACCGCACGCCGCCTTGCTGACGAAAGCCTGCGTGCCAGCGAGCAGTTCAACCGTGCGGTGATGGACAGCAGTCCTGACTGCATCAAGGTGATGGATGTCGAAGGCCGGCTCCAGTTCATGAATACCGGCGGGCTTTGCCTGATGGAGATCGACGATCTTACTCCGTTTTTGGGCCAAGCCTGGTGGGAGCTGTGGCAGGCGGAGGACCGGGATACGGTCAGGGCAGCCATGGGCGAGGCCATGGAGGGCCGGGCCGCCCGTTTCCAAGCCATGTGCCCCACCGCCAAGGGCAATGAGAAATGGTGGGACGTCATGATAGCGCCCATCCACAAAGGGGCGGATGGAGCGGGGTTGGCCGGGATGATTTCCGTTTCGCGGGACATCACCGAAAACAAACGGGCCGAGCAGGAACTGCTCCTCGCCAAGGAAGCGGCGGAATCCGCCTCCTCCGCCAAGGACCGGTTCCTCGCCACCTTGTCACATGAACTGCGGACCCCGCTGAATCCGGTGCTCCTGACGGTTTCTTCGCTGAAGGAGGATCCCAGCCTGCCTGAGGTGTTGCGGGAACAACTGCAGATGATCGAGCGCAATATCACATTGGAGGCGCGTCTGATCGATGATCTGCTGGACATCAGCCGCGTCGCCTCCGGCAAGCTGGAATTGCGCCCGGAACTCTGTGACGTTCACACGCTGATCGGTCTGGTGGTGGAGATGGTCCATGCCGATGCGAGGGAAAAGGAAATCACGGTGAGGCTGGAACTGGGAGCCCGGTATCATGGCATGATGGGCGATCCGGCCCGGCTGCAGCAGGTCTTTTGGAATCTGCTGCGCAATGCCGTAAAATTCACCCCTCACGGCGGAACGATCCACGTGCGCACCCGCGATGCGGGGGATTCCCCAGCCTTGCCCCGGCTCCAGATCGAAGTGCAGGACAGCGGCATTGGAATCGCTCCGGAGGCTCTGGGTTCCATATTTGAGCCCTTCGAGCAGGAACAGCGTTCGCGCAGTGCTTCGGTGCAGGGTCTGGGGCTCGGTCTGGCCATCGCCCGCGCCATCATGGATTTGCACCGGGGGACCCTGGGAGTGGGGAGCGGCGGGCCGGGTCATGGAGCCACCTTCCTCGTTGATGCGCCCGCGGTCCGTCCTCCGGCGGGACGGATGTTGCCTAACGATGAGTCCGTGGCGCGGGAGCAATCCGCCCCCGAACCCCGGTTGCGCCTCCTGTTGGTGGAGGATCACCAGGCGACCCTGGACGCCCTCACGTTTCTCCTGACCAAAGACGGCCATGCCGTGACTGCCACCGCCACCTTGGCAGAGGCCCGCACGGCGGCGGCCGGTCAGGCTTTTGATGGACTAATATCCGACGTCGGGTTGCCGGATGGGACCGGATTCGAATTGATGGAGGAGCTTTCCTCCAGATATGGTCTGCGTGGCATCGTCCTGAGTGGATATGGCATGGAGGACGATCTGCGGCGCTCCCGGGAAGTGGGGTTTGTGGCCCACCTCGTCAAACCGGTCCGGTTTGCGGATCTCCGCCAAACTCTGGGGAAACTCCGGGCTCCGGCAACGCTGCCGGGATCGTGACCGCTGCCTGGCACCACTGCTCCGGACTTGCTGGCAAGGCCGGTTGGCTCACGGGATCTGAGGATCAGGCAGGGTGAAATGGAAGAGGGATCCTCCCCCTGGTTCCGGGGTGTACCCACAGTGACCGCCCTGCAATTCAGTCAGGCGCCGGACGATCGGCAGACCAAGGCCATGGGAGGCATGGGGGTCGTGCAGGAGATGGAAGGGCCAGAAGACTTCGTGGGATGGCCTGACGGGCACGCCGGGGCCGGAATCGCGGATCCAGAAGCGGTGCCCATGGGATTCCTTTTCCCAGCCCAGGGTGATCACGGGAGAGGTGCCGCTGTGCTGCAGGGCATTGTGGATCAGGTTCCACCAGATGAGTTCGAGCCAGGGGGCGACCCCTTTCACGGTGGGCCAGGCATCGGGCTGGTGGAGGATGGCCTGCTTTTGATAGAGAG
>JAYUWQ010000650.1:0-3628 GCA_043753485.1 bacterium | reverse complement strand
CAGGGAGAGTGGGCAGCAGGGCTTGGGCGGCTTCCGGGTGGTCTTTTGCATATCCGGTGAAAGCAGGGCGTGCGATATTACCGCGTTCGGTTTTACTGACGCTTTCCAACATCCATTGCACTGCCCTTACCGGATCTTTGTCGAGGGCGGCACTCAGGGATTTGATGGAGGCGTTCGTTTTCATCGTGCCCGGCGGCAATTCCGCCGCGAATTCCAAGGCCGCCGCGGGATCCAGTTGAGCCAAGGCAGCGGCTCCGGCGGCGACGGCTTGCTGTTTGACGACGCCTTCGAGGGTATCGTCGGCCCAGCGGAGTTTTTCGCGCGGATTTCGGCTGACTTCATCGGCCATGAGATATCCTTCCAGCGTCCGCTTGGAGCGCAGATCAGGGCATTCTGCCAATAATCGACGGGCGGCGGCGGGATCCTTTTTTACCAAGGCTTCGGCGGCGGCACCCAGTCCCGACCGATCGTCGCCCCATTGGGCCATGGCGGCCCGGAAGGCGGCTTCCGGATCATGGGGAAGCAGGAGCCTGCTCAGTTTTTGCAAGGTCTCATCATTCCGCTGGGACAGCGGAAGGGCGAGGATGTCCGCGAGTTGCAAGGCAGGGTCCAGCGCATCAGGGGTGGGAGCCATCGAAGCCGGTTGGAGTGCCGGCGTCATGGCAGACGAGGCCGTGACCGGTGGGTTCGCCTCTGGCACCGGTCTGAAATAGCACATCAACCCAAAACCTGATGCAAAACTGGTCAACGCGAGAATGGAGCGGAGCAGTTTCATGGCGGGGTGGCTTCCAACGTTAGAATTTTGTCCCACTCCCCGCGCCCTGCCTTCATTTGATTCCAATATTTTTTGGCGGCGTTGCGGAGCTTGCGTTTTTCGGCTTCGGGCAGATCGGAAGCGGCGAGAATGCGTTCTGCCTGCCCGTAGTCATGGCGGGCCAGAACACCCGCCATGGAGGCAAGATTCGAGTTTGCTGATGGACTATGGCGGGATGCAATAGTCCAACTCAAGGCCGCCGCCGGATCCCGCCACATCAAGGCAATGGCCAGGCTATTTCCTACCTCCCCTTTCAAGGTGCCCTCCGGCAACGAGGCCACCCATGTGGAAGCCGCTTCGGAATCTTCCTGCGTCCAGGACTCGACCATTCCACCGTAGGCTTTTTGTTTTTCTACGTCGTCTTTCAAACCGGCGATCCATGCCGTCGTGGCGTCGTGGTCAAATTTGAACCAATGTTTTCCCAAAAGCCCGATCGCAAAATTCCGGTCATCGCCCGGCGGCAGATGCTCAAGTTCCGCCCGCAAATCCTCCACCCGCCGGTTAGCAGCCAGGTTTTTGATACGCTCCCTGACACTTTCGGGCGGTTTGGCTGGTTCCGGGCTGAAGGAAGGAGGGAGGGCAACCGTGGCCGCCGGCCTTTTTTGGGGGCGGGCTCCGATACTCTGACTGGAAGTGCTGGAAGCCGGAATAGTGGTGGGAGATCCATCGTCAGAAGCCGCGGTGAACAGTGCTCCGCACCAAACGCCAGCAGCTGCCGGGAGAATTCCTGTGAAGAGAATGGTTTTCAGCTTGGGTATTGCGGCTGGGGTTCCGAGAAGTTTAGGCAGATTGTCAGGGTGTGGGCAATCCTGAATCTCCAAAAGCGCGGATCCGGGCTGATAGGGGAGCCCGCTGTTTCCTTCCGATGCTGAATTTTCAGCTGTTGGTGCGGTTTCTGCGTGCTTGAGACCGATCTTGCGTTCGACAATTCCCTGGCTTTTGAGGGCAATCCTCAAATCAGATTCCGGCTCAGAAAGTCCCCGGCAAGTTGGTATCCTCTGGATGCTGGTGGTTTGAACACGAAGCCGCCGGATTCCAATCGGTTGAAAACGTTGCGCACTCTCCGGTAGAAGGTGTCGAACTGCTTGATGTTGAGGGAAGAGCCGTCCTGGTCATACCAGAGCGAAAAACTGACCTGTTTGGCACTGACGTGTGGCGATTTCGAGTAGTGATTAAACCGGTATACCACTTCCATCGCTTGCTTGGAAAGGATGTCCAACGTGTCGAATCCAGGGCCGAACCATTGGCGCAACTCGGGCAGGTAGCTCTTCGTCATCAATTGCCGGTCAGCGACATACACAGGATAAATGGAGGTGCTGAGCGGGTGCTTGCGGATCAGGTCCGCCTTTTCAAGGTGATGAAGTGCGGTGAAGTGATTGTTGTCCGGGGTCAGGAGGATGGTGTAATTGACGTTTTCGTTGGCCCATTCCGATTTGATGAGATAGGCCAGCACGCGCTTTTGTTCTTCGGTCAGGGAATTTCCCTGGAGACGCTCCCCGATGAAGCGGTCATAGGACTGGAAGAGGCGCTCCATCTTGTCGTTGAGCAGTTTCCCGGCGCAGACATAGAGGCAGACTTCCTCCGTAAACATCCGATAGTAAGGCAAGTCGATCCGGTTTTCGAGGCACAGGTTGACGAGGGTGGCCATCCCGATCCCTTTGCCTTCCCATTTCCGGTAAACGCGCAGGACATCGGCCAGCTTGGGATTGCGCGGCTTGGCTTCCGGGAGCAGGCGGCGCAGCGGGATGGCGTCATCTGCCGCTTCGATGATGAGATGCCTCCGGAAGGTGCCCGGGTTTTTGATGGCAATGTGGTTGCCGGGTTTGATCGAGATGGTGATCTGTTTATTGATGGAGTAGTCGCGGTGGGCGAGAGCGTTGTTCACGGTCTCCCGCAGCAGGGTTTCGGGATATTCCGGCCGGCTGGTGCCGCCCTGCTCCGGGCTGATGCCTACTTGGATATTCCGCAGGAGATAGCCTAGACTGGATTCCATCAGAGGGATGACGTTATCCACAAAATCCTGTTTATCCTGCGCGATCTGGTGCGGCACGTCCACATACCCGTGGACATGGCTGCGGAACCCGAGCCGGTCGCCGGGGTGTTTGCCGCAAACGAGTGCACCGAGGACGGTGACCTTGCCGTCCTTCAGAAAGGAGCGGCGTTGCAGAAAGGGCAGGGCGGAGGTGAGATCGGGTTTGAGGGTTTCAACTTCTACGGGTTGGTTAAGGTGGTAGATGAATTGGTTCAATTTCGCCAAATCCAGGTCGTCACCCGTCATGCCGGTCACGGGTTGGAGTTCGCGGGCATGAATGGCCTCTTCCTTGAATGCCTCCTGGGCTTCAATATCCGCCGGATTTATTTTATGGTCGCCGGTCAGGATGCGTTTGTAGGCGTTCCCTTTGAGAAAAACGAAACGCCGGTCGGCGGCGAGTTCATCGACATAAACGACGGCGAGTTTCCCATCCATGAAGGGGAGGAGCTGCATCGGGGGGAAGCAATCAGCCAGATTCTGGACGGTGCCTTTGCGGTCGGTGAAAAGCGTTGGGATTTCCTTCAGGTTGGGTTCCGCGTGCTCCTTCCAGCCTTGAAAAATGTATCGGCGGTTGGGGCCGGTGCCTTCCTCCTTGATCCCCAAAATCAGGATTCCGCCACGGGTGTTCAGGAAGGCATTGATGCTCTTGTGGCGCTCCTGCCAATCGCCGCCGCTGGCGGGCACTGGTTTGATTTCCAAGCCTTCGGTCTCCAATTCCTCAAAGCGGTTTTGCCGGATCAGATCCGACAGTTTCTGGAGCGTCTGGGTTAAGATTTTCATTC
>JAYUWQ010000649.1:0-9528 GCA_043753485.1 bacterium | reverse complement strand
CCGCGCCCAGGCAGATCAGGCTGCCCCCCAGCATGGGGCTTTTACGATAAGGATTGATCATGACAAGCTCGTGGAAGGGACGCGGCCCGGGGAATTATTCCGTCTGGGCCGGCCCCATGGTTTTGGTGGTGTCCGTGGAACCGGTGTCGCTGGCGGCGACGGGCCGGTCGATCGCAATGCCTTCGGCGGCCGCGAAGTCGGCCAGGGCCATGTCTTCCATGGCAGACTGCTCTCCCGCTTTGACCGCAATGCCGGACATATCGATGCTGTCCTTGGCGACGCGGGCGCGTCCGGCGGCTTTCTCCTTGTCCTCGCGGACGATCTCCTCCAGCCGGTTCAAGGTGTCGCCGGCGGTGCCGATTTCATTGATCATGCCGGACGCCATTTCATTGAGTTCGGCGGTGGCCTGGGCAATCTTGGCTTCGTTGATGCCGCGTTTGAGGCTTTCGATTTTGTCGCGGGCAGCCTTCACGCTGACATCGCGGGCCGTCAGCAGTTCTTTGTAGGTTTTTTCGGCCTCCTCCATCTGGCTCCGGATGGTTTCGTGTTCCTTTTTGACCTGCTGGTGGCGCAGGGCGTATTGCCCGGCGAGCTCCTTGTTTCCGGCACGGAGGTGGGCCACCACTTTGGCGTGGAGTTCCTTTTCCTCGGCTTCGAGGGCGCGGGTCTGGCTGATCAGGCGTTCGCAGAGGGCCGCGTGACCGGCGAGCCCCTTATTATATTTGGCGATCTGCTCGCGCAGGTTTTCCTTTTCCACGTCAAGCAGAGCTTCCGGGTTCTTGCGTTCCAGGCCGCCGACGAAGAGTCCGAAGAAGCCTTTGATGAGATTGCCGATGCGTTTGAACATGAGGAGCAGTGTGGTGCGGGTTGACGAATGAATCTGCCCTACTAAAGATGCGGAAGTTCTTCCGACAACCTATTTTCGTCCTGTCTTCACTGCCCATGAATCCCACCGATCCGTATCCCGTGCTGCTGCTGCTGCGGGCTCATTTGGAGGGCCGGATGCGGCAGGGCGAACGCCGCTTGTGGCTTCAGCCGGATGCCACCCAGGCCTTGCGGGAGATGGTGCGGATGAAACCGCAGCCTTGGCCCGCCGGGCGGACCGCTGCCCCGGAAGAGGCAGGGCCGGTTCCTGCCGCGGAGCCTACGCCAACCACCGGCCGGTTGGCCGAGGAAGGCGCGCTCCAGCCCCTGAGGCCGGTTTCCGCAGAGGTCCCGGCGATCCGGCCGGGGTCGGTGGTGCTGCCTGTCGGGGTTCCCGGTTTGGCGGTGCCGGCTCCGGTGCCCCTGCCGGTGACCTTGGAGGAAAAGGAGGTGCGGCTGGCCGAAGTGCGGGCGCGTGCCTTGGAGGGACGCGATGCGAAGTCCCTCGGCACCCTGCGCGACACCATGGTCTTTGCCGTAGGCACGCCGCTGGCGGAAATCGTTTTGGTGGGGGAAGCCCCGGGGGCGGAAGAGGAACGTCAGGGCGAACCTTTTGTGGGACCGGCGGGGAATCTGTTGACCAAGGTGCTGAAGGTCATGGGGCTGGAGCGCTCCCAGGTTTATATCACCAACATCTGCAAATACCGCCCGGCGATGGAGGATCAGGGCAGGGGCAACCGGGCGCCGTCTCCCTTGGAAATGGCCTCCTGCCTGGAATTTGTCCGGGAGGAAATTGCCATCATCCGTCCCCGTGTGATCGTGGCTTTGGGCGGCACCGCCATCACCGGATTGCTGGGGATCAAAACCGGAGTGATGAGTGCGCGGGGCCGGTTTTACGAATTTGAAGGTATTCCGGTGATGGCGACGCTGCATCCTTCCTATCTGCTGCGGAAGGAACAGGAAGGACCCTTGGTGGCAAATGCCGAAAAGCGGAAGTTCTGGGAAGATATGCTGATGGTGATGGAGCGGGCCGGGCTGCCGGTCACGGAGAAACAGCGCGCCTTTTTCCTGCCAAAATAATGAATCCAAAAATCATGTCAGGATGGCGGCTGCTACTGGGCTGCTGGCTGCTGCTCACCGGGCAGGGCATGGCGCACCCTATTCTGCAGAATCCGATGTGGATCGAGGTGGGGCCGGATCTGATCAAGGTGAAGCTTTATGTCAGTGTGCGCGAACTCAGCGTGGTGCAGGGCCTGCCCATCGCCGCCGATGGCGCCGTGGACGGCGACCTCGCGGCCGAGACAGCACCCCGGCATTCGGCCTACGTGCTGGATCATTTGAGTTTCCGGGCAGATGGCCAGCCGCTGACCGGCAGAGTCTCCGAAATTGCGCCGCCCAAAGTGATCGGAAAGGGTGCGGAAGCACCCGACCGGGCTCATTTCATTTACCGGTTGGAGTATCCCTTGGCCCAGCCGCCCGCGCAGGTCAGCCTGTCGCATACCATGGTGCAGGAATTCCCCTCCGCCCCGGGCGTGCCCTGGGACTTGAGTTATACCTACCGGTTTGGGCCACCCGATGCCACTCCCCTGGAGTTCGGCTCCATCACGCGGGGGACCGAGGTCAGTTACAAAACCGGATTTGCCCAGCCCGCCGGCACCGTGCCCGCGGTGGAGAAACCGGCTTCGACTCTGCCGCCATTGATCCGGATTGCCTTGCTGGGAGCGGCCCTTGGGCTGGGGGTGGGCCGGCGGGACTTCTTGTTAAAAAGGTTTGGTCCCCTGATTCCGGCCGTGCTGCTGGGCTGGGGATTGGGTGCCGGATTGGGCTGGAAGATGCCAGGATTCCTCGCGGCAGCGCTGGGGGGGATCGGGATTCTCCTGGTGAGTGTGGACAATATCCACCGGCCTTTGGCGGAGGCCGGCCGGCGCCGTGGGGTGCTGGCGGTCTTCTTTTCAGCCACGGCGGGCTGGGCGGCCTGGTCGGCAAGGGGGGGGCAGGGCGCGGCGGCGTTGACTTCCCTGGGGGAATCCCTCGCGGGACTGGCGCTTGGTTATACCGTGGGAAGCGTGATCGCCCAATTCAGTGCCGCACGGCCGGTTCCAGAAGGCACGGCTGCCAAATATCCCTGGATTCAATGGGCCTCGCTGCTGATTTGTCTGGGCGGTTTGGTGGTGCTGTTTGAAGGATTGGGGATTCGGCCGTGGGAGTATTGGCTGAAGCGAGCCGGGGGGTGAGCGGGTCCGGCAATATTAGATTTCAGGGAAACAGGGCGACAAATCCCAAAACCAGGGTATAGCTGCCCGTTTTATGGAAAAGCGCCCGTTTAGTGAATTAGGTCTTTCAGCTGCTGCGCTGAAGGCAGTGGAGAAGTTAGGTTACGAGGAAGCCTCGCCCATTCAGACCGCCTCGATCCCCGTGCTGCGGACCGGTCGGGATCTGGTCGGCCAGTCCCAGACCGGCTCCGGCAAGACCGCTGCCTTTGTGCTGCCGGCGCTCGATATGATCGATCACGACGGGAAATATCCCCAGATGCTGATCCTGTGCCCAGCCCGTGAATTGGCCATGCAGGTCGCTGAGGAGGTGCACAAACTCGCTGCTTTCATGCCGAAAATCCACGCGGTGCCGATTTATGGCGGCGCGTCTTATGAGCGGCAGTTTTATGAATTGAAGCGCGGCCCGCAGGTCGTGATCGGTACCCCCGGCCGGGTCATGGACATGATGGACCGCCGGGCCCTCGACCTCAGCCGCATCAAAATGGTGGTGCTGGACGAATGCGACCGCATGCTCGACATGGGCTTCCGCGATGACATGGAAAAAATCCTCGGCGCGGCTCCTCCCGGACGCCAGACCGTGTTTTTCAGTGCCACCATGCCAGCGCCGATCCGTGAGCTGATCAACCGGTTCTCCACCAACGTCGAGCACATCCGCATCGCCGCCAAGGACGTCACCGTGCCCACTGTGGAGCAGGTCTTTTATGAAGTGCCGATGCGCAACAAACAGGACGCCCTGATGCGCCTCATCGACATGCAGAGCGTCCGCCTTGGGATCGTTTTCTGCAACACCCAGCGCATGGTGGATGAGCTTACGGACATGCTCCAGGGCCGTGGTTATTCCGCCGACCGCCTGCATGGGGGCATCACCCAGGCGATGCGGACCCGCACCATCGAAAAGTTCCGCAAGAGCGGCTTCGATCTCCTCATCGCCACCGACGTGGCTGGTCGTGGCCTTGACGTGGAGGAAGTCGATCTGGTGGTGAATTTCGACCTCCCGTGGGATCCCGAAGACTATGTGCACCGCATCGGCCGCACCGGGCGCGCCGGACGGAAAGGCCTGGCCTTTACACTGGTGAGCGGACGCGAAATTTACAAACTGCAGGCCATCGAACGTTTCACCCGCAGCCGCATCCGCCGCGGCAATGTGCCGACCATGGATGAAGTCGAGCAAAAGCGCGCCGGCGGCGTGCTGGACAAGGTCCGCGAACGCCTGACCACGGGCCGGTTCAAGCCCCAGGACGGCATGGTCGAGCAGTTGCTCGAAGAAGGCCATTCCTCCACCGACATCGCCAGTGCCTTGTTCCATGAGTTGCTGGCCGCCAGCGGATTTGAGCCCGATATCCGCGGCCAACCGCTGGCGAATACCAAGCCCGCGCCCAAACCGGTGCCGATCGCCAAGCAGGAACGTGCCGCCGCTGAATTTGTCAGGGCCGACGAAATGATTCCCGAGGCCAAACCCGCCAAGCCCGCCGCCAAGCCGGTGAAGCCGGTCGAGGTGAAAGCTGCTGAGCCAGCCCCGCAGGACGAGGCGGTCAAAGCAGCGCCCGCCAAGGTCGTGGAAAAACCGGCTCCCGCCGCGGCCCCGGCTCCCAAGCCTGCGGCCAAGGCCAAACCCAAAGCGATTGAGCCGCTCGACTCCGAAGAGGAGGATGATATCCGCTTCCTCGAGGAAGAGTTCGGCCGTCCCGATCCAGTCCGGGAATCGCGTGATCTCAAACCCCGCGAGGACGCGCCTGCCGGTAAATTCACCAAGGGCGCCCACGAAATGGTCACGCTCCCTGCCGCTGCCCGCGGCTTCCAGTGGGTGCGCGTCGGAGTTGGCAAGAACCAAGGATTTGGCCCGCGGGAAATTGTGGATCTCCTCGCCAATGGCGCCCTGAATTTCCCTCCCCAGGCGGTGGGTCAGATCAAGCTGATGGAGGATCAGAGCTTCTGCCAAATCCACAGCACGCACAGCAAAACGCTCGTCGCCGACATGGAAGGAGCCGAACATGAAGGCCGCGCGCTCAAAGTCAGCTTTGCCGCCCGGGGTCCGGGCAGTTTCGGTCCGGGCGGCGAAGGCCGTCCCCCGCGTTTTGCTGGCAAACCGGAAGGCAAACCACCCTTCCGCCGCGACGGACCTCCTCCGCGCGAGGGTGGTTCCAAGCCGCCGTGGAAAAAGAAGCACTGAAGAAGACATGAGTAGCCCCCGCCTCGTGTTGGCTTCGAGTTCTCCGCGTCGGTTGGATCTGATGCGTGAGGCCGGATTGCAGTTTGTGGTCGTGCCCGCCGAGGTGGACGAGGAACATGAAGTGTCGGCTCCGGTGGCGGAATTGACGCGGTCCAATGCGGCCCTGAAAGCCGAATGGGTGGCGGCCCGGCACCCGGATGCCTGGGTGATCGGGGCCGATACCTTGGTTTCGATCGGAGGGGAGCTCCTGGGAAAACCCGCGGATCTCGATGAAGCGAGGGGAATGCTGCGGCGGCTGGCCGGGCAGACCCACGAGGTGGGGACGGCAGTGTGCCTGATCCATGCGGCGACAGGCCGGCGGCGGGAGTTTCTGGAGCGGACCCTGGTTACTTTCAAGCCGCTGGGGGAGGAGGAGATCGGGCATTATTTGACCTTGATCAATCCATTGGACAAGGCGGGCGGATACGCCGCGCAGGAACACGGGGAGGTCATTATCCTCAAGGTTGAGGGAGCCTACAGCAATGTGGTGGGGCTTCCCATGGAGCGCCTGCTGGAGGAACTTCAGGCGGTGGGGGCCGTTTGAACGGGGGAAACCGGTCCATCGACCTGTCGGGCAGGACGGTATTTCCAAGCTGGTATTGCTGGAGCTTTTGAGGTAGGAAACCGAGGTGAAATTGAGGAATCTGCTATTTTTGATGCTGGGTGGGGCGGTAGGCCTCCCGGGCGGGGCGGTGGAGCCCCCCTTGCCGGGGGAAGATGGACCGCGCCCGGTCGCGGAGGTTTTCCAGCCGTTGTTGCTGCCGGGGGAGGCGTTGCCGCCCGGGAGCGAGGCGCCAGTGCTGCCGGAGACACCGGCACAGTTGCCGCCGGAATTGTTTCCGGAAAGTGGTCCCGTGACCGAAGGCGACCCGTCGGCCATGCTGCCGGAACCGCTCGATTCCGGCCTGCCGGTGGAACTCCCGAAACCAGGCGAACTCGCCCCGCCCCCCCTGCTGCCTCCCCCCAGCCCGTCTTCGTCATCCCTGCTGCCCTCCATGGAAATGACGGCGCGGGCATACTGGCACAAGAGTCCCCGGCAAGCGCGGGAGGTAGCCCGGCGCGAGCGCAAGCCCCTGCTGTTGTTTTTTTATCAGAAGTGGAAATCCGCCCCAATGGCCTCAATGGGGGCCAGTGGCGGGGACAACAACATCGCAATGAGCGACGATTTGCTGGCGATGCCTGAGTTCAATGAATTCGCCTCCTCCCATCTGGTGCTGACGCAGCTGTTCTATCCGATTGGAAGCCCTGACAAGAAAAAGTACCCTCCGGAACGGCTGGCCGCCCTGCAGCAGTTCAAGGAATACTTCAAAGTGAAGGGATTCCCCTGTCTCATCCTGCTGGATGAAAACGGGCGGGAAATCGAGCGGCAGACGGGTTATGTCCGGACCAAAAACGGGCGGGGCGTGGATCTGAGCCGGGCCGGCCCCATCCTGGAGCGGCTGAAAACCGCCGTGGCGCGCCGCGAAGCCGTGATCGCGGCTGCTGATGAAAAAATGGACCGGTTATTGAAGCAGAATTACCGGGAGTGGACCAGTCAGGCCGGGACCCGGCTGATGGCCAAGCTGGTGTCCTCGACCGTCTCGGAAGTGATCCTGATGGATGCGGAAGGGGCGCTGCGCCGGGTGGCCCCGGAGCAGCTCTGCATTGTGGATCAGGCCGTGATCAGCCGTCAGGCCAAGGGAATCCTGCCGGCCCCGCATCTCAAGGACCGTCTGGACTACAAACTTCCCTCCGCCGGCCCGCCCTGAGCCGGCGGGACCGGTGGGGAAGCTCCGGGGGGCAGGCTCAGGCTTTCAGCCCGGGGATTTCCCACCCCGGACGATAGCTGCGGCCGATGAACTGGTTGGCGTCCGGGGAGTTCTTGAACTTGAGAGCTGGTCCGTCCCAGTCGAGGGCCTGCTGAGGGAAAATGCTGGCGAGACAGCCGAGCAGCACGGTCTCGGTCATGGGGCCGGCGTAGTCGAAATTGGCGGAGGGCTTGGCGCCGCCATTCCGGACGCAGTCGAGGAATTCGATGTAGTGGTCGCGGGGAGCAAGGTCGGGGAATTTATAGCCCTTTCCTTTCTCCAACGGATAGATGATCGGCCGGCTGGTGTGGCCGCAGAGGAGCGCTCCTTCGGTGCCGATGTAGATGCTGCCTTCGCCGGGGATTTTCCCGCCCACGAGGTCGGCCACTTCCTGGGGAGGGCGGTTGGTGCCATCGGTCCAGGTGACTTTGACTTCCTTGCCTTCAGTGTAGGCGGTGCCGGGGAAGACATATTCGACGCGGCCATTGATGGCCCAGTTATCCTTGCCCGGGGCCGGGCCGGTGCTCTTCACGCTGATGGGACTGGTGAGGGCGAGGGCCCGCATCCAGCCACTGAACATGTGGCAGCCCATGTCGCCGAGGGTGCCGGTGCCGAAGTCGCGGCGCTTGCGCCAGTTGCCGGGATGATAGTAGCCTGAGAGATAGGGCCGGGCGGCGGCCATGGCCAGCCAGTGGTCCCAGTTCAGGGAAGGAGGAATGGGGTCTTCGCGCTGGGGCAGGGGCTCGGGGTCGCCCCATTGTTTGGCGCTGAAGGTGTAGACTTCCTTGATTTTGCCCACCGCACCATTCTGCACCAGATGCACCGCAAAACGTTCCGTGAAGCTGCTGGAAATCTGGATGCCCATCTGGGTCATCAGGCCTTTTTCGCGGGCGAGTTCGGTGATGAACCGGCATTCCTTCAGATTTTGCGTGAGGGGTTTCTGGCCGTAGAGGTGCTTGCCGGCGTTCAGCGCCGCCGCGCCCATGGTGGCGTGCATGTGGTCGGGCACGGAGACATTCACCGAGTCGATATTGCCGGCTTCCTTTTCGAGGAGTTCGCGCCAGTTTTGATAACACCTGGCCTGCGGCCATTTGGCTTTAATGGCATCGAAGGTGGAAGTGTCCACATCGGCGATGGCAACCAGTTCGAAATGGGGACTGTTGGCGAAGCTGTTAAGGTCACTCCACGCCTGGCCCCCGGCGCCGAAGCTGGCATGGCGGACCTTGCCGTTGGGGGAGGCGGCACGGAGATTGGGAATGAAAGCAGGAGCGGCAGCAAAGCTGGCGGCGGTGGCAAGGAATCGGCGGCGGTTGATCATGGCAGTGTTGAAAAACGATACGGAATGGGGAAGCATGGTCTGACAACCTTCCGGCTGAAATTCCACTGACCCATTTGAACTGGAAGCCCCGCGCCGGGGCAAGGTTCCTTTTTGATACTATTCCTGCCATGCCTGACAACGTTTATGACGCCCTGATCGTGGGCTCCGGTCCCAACGGACTGGCTGCCGGCATCACCTTGGCCCGGGAGGGCCTGCGGGTGCTCATCGTCGAAGCCCGCGAAACCCCCGGCGGCGGGATGCGCACCGCAGAACTGACCCTGCCAGGATTTCTTCACGATGTCTGCAGCGCGGTGCATCCCATGGCCGGAATGTCTCCTTTCCTGAGCTCCCTGCCGCTGGCAAAATTCGGCTTGGAATGGGTGCATCCTGACGTCCTGCTGGCCCACCCGCTGGACGGAGGCCGGGCCGCCGGGCTCTGGCGCGGCCTGGAGGAAACCGCCGCCACCTTGCCCGATGGGGATGGGGCGCGGTGGTCGGGGCTGATGGCTCCCCTGCTGCCGTCTGCCAAAGGATTGTTCGCGGATCTGTTGGGCCCGCTGCCGTTGTTGCCTGGGCATCCGCTGGCGCTGGTGCGGTTCGGCTTGAGCGCGATGCGGTCGGCGGTGGGATTGGCCGGGGAGAAGTTCCGGTCGGAGGAGGCCCAGGCCCTGTTTGCGGGCAATGCGGCGCATGGTTTCCGGCCGTTGGATCAGACGTTCACGGCCGCAGTGGGCATGGCCTTGAGCCTGGCAGGGCACGCGGGAGGCTGGCCGGTGGCCCGTGGGGGCAGCGGGGCGATCACCCGTGCCCTGACCCGTTATTTTGAAGCCCTCGGGGGTGAGATCCGGTGTGGGGTGGAGGTCGAGGACGTGCGCGGACTGCCCGTGGCGGCGGCGGTGTTATTTGATGCCGGACCCCGCGCGGCGGCCCGCCTGGCCGGGGATGCCTTGCCGCCGGGTTACCGCAGGCGTTTGGAGCGTTATCGTTATGGACCGGGGATTTTTAAAATGGACTATGCCCTGTCCGGGCCGGTGCCGTGGACCAATCCGGTCTGCCGGCAGGCGGGCACGGTGCATG
>JAYUWQ010000648.1:0-3630 GCA_043753485.1 bacterium | reverse complement strand
CCTGGCGGGCGAGGCGATCTCGCGGATCATAACAGTGACGGATGCCGCATCGCATCAGCTCCGGTTGGCAGGGGTGTTGCAGAGCCAGGAGTTTGTCGCGGAGGCCCGGGCTTCGATGGAGGCGGCGGCGCTGGCGCTGGCTGGAGGATTGGCCGTGGCGGCGGGGGAGCCGGAGCCGCGGGATCTGGTGGAGGCCTTTCAGGATGAGGCTTTGAGCCGGTGGGAGTGGTGCGGGCTGCTGGTTCAGACGCTGGCCGGGCCGGATGCGGTGCCTTTTGCGGCGGTGCATGAGGCGTTGCGGAAAACCACGGCACGGCTGCGGGGAAAGGTGGAAAGGCCGCCTAATGTAGGTTAGGGTTTTGTGGTATGATGAAATCTCTCAGTCACCGCGTTTTCCAGTTGGTAGGTCAGGAATATTTCCGGCCACTGACGCGTCCCTCTGCGCCCGTGTATGTCGATTGTTCTGACCGCTTGGTGGAGGAGGCGGGGGACGCAGCACGGTTGCCCCACGGGGAGGCGCTTTCGATCATCCGTGAAGTCATTGCCCAGCATCCCGGGGTGGTGCTGAGCGAGGATGAGGGCGCGGCTTTACGGGATGCCCGGCAGAAAGCCTCGGCCTTTTTCAACCGGATGCTGGCGGCGGGGTGGCTGGAGGAACAGACCCTGGGCCTGCAGGATCGCTGGGTCCTGATTTCGCCAGGCCTGCGTCCCCTGCTGCGGCTGCTCCGGCAACTGGCCGAAGATGATGCGGCGGAACTGCGGACCTTTGCGGACGCACTGCGCAGCGTCTGCGAAACCCTGTCCGTGCCCGGGGTGCTGGATCCGGCTTTGCACGCCGGTGATGCCTTGCGCTCCACGGTCACGGATCTGAATCAGCGTCTGGAACATGCCATCGAGCAGCTGCACAGCGTGGAAAAGCTGGTCAGCCTCTTCGAGCAACGGCAGCGGCAATCCGCCACCGCCGCGGAGACGCTGCAGGTGTTTTATGGCGAGTTCGGCCAAGGGCAGCATATGGTGTGTTATGATGCGCTGCGTCGTGGCGGACTCCTGCCCAGGCTGATGGTGGCCCGCTCGCTGGTGGCGGACGCCCGCGACGATGTCCTGGTGAAACAGCGGCTGGCCGAGGGATTTGCCGGGCACTACCGGTGTGATGAAACCGAGGCTTGGCAGATGGCGTCGACGGCGCTGTTGAAGCTGGAACGTGCCCTGGGCGGATTGCGTCAGCGTGCGGAGGCGATCGATGCCCGCATGGCCGCCTTCAACCGGCTCTCCCAGCAGCGCTATCGATATCAAACCGAGTTGAGGGGACGCCGTCCGGAGATTGTAAAATCCTTCTGCGAATCCATCAATGCCCACCACGCGGGCCAGCGGTTCCGCGACCTCGCGGAGGCCATTCCGGATTTTTTACCGCGTTGTCCAGAGGTGAAATTCTGTTTCGGGGTGGAGTCGCTCTGGAAGAAACGCAAGGCGCGGGCTCTCACCGATCTCTCCTTCACCTCCGGCCGGGCCACGGCCGCGGACGCGGCCGCCGTGCTGGCGGGCTGGCAGGAAAAACAACGCCTCGCCCTGACCCCGCAGCGTGCGGCCCGCCTGCTGGAGCGCCTCCTGCCGGCCGGAGCGCGGCGGATTGCCAGCGATCAGTTTGCCCTGACCGGGATTGATGAATTGTTGGATCTGCTGGCTCTCGCCGCCTACGACCATGCGCCGGTGGCGGGCGGGCGCAGCATCAGTTGGTCCGTCACCGGCCCCCGCCGGACCGATGGGCTCCATCCTGACACGCTCCCCCGCGATGCCCAGACCGGCTGGAGGATTGACCACATGGAAATTGAACGCACCCGATGAACTCCTCCGATTCTGCTCCTTCCACCGCCCGTGAAGCTTCGCCCCTGTGGCCCTCGTTCTGGTCCGCCGTGCCGGAAGAGGACCGTGCACCCATCCGTGATGTGCTCGCGGAACTGCTGGGGCGCGGGGTGATCCTCGGCAGTGAAGGCAGCGGGCGGGAGCTGTTCCTCCTGATCCGGGATCACTATCAAGCCCACATGGCCGATTACCTCGCTCCTTTGGGGCTGGAGTTGATCATCGATGAGGAAACGCCGCTGCTGCAGGCCCGGCCGCGCACGGAGGCCTGCCAATTGCTCAGCACGTTTTCCCGGGATGAGACGCTGGTGATCCTCACCTTGTGGCGCCTCTGGGATGATGAACAGGCATCGGGTTCTGCGGCGGCGGTCATCATTACCGTGGACGACCTGTGGAACCGCCTGCGGATCTTTTTTGACCGCATCGAGCCGCCGGAGAAATCGCAGATTGAAAGCATCCTCGCCAAGCTCCGCCGCCATCGCCTCGTCCGGACCCACAAACCCGAATCCATGACCCATGCGGGCGAAATGCAGATCGAGATTCTGGCCAGTCTTTCCCGGGTGATCCCTTTTGATGATCTGGAAGCGTGGCTCCAGCGGGTGGATCTGTGCCAGCCAGCACTTGGGGAACCCGCGCTCCCTGCCGGAGCTTGATGGCCGGGGCCTGAGACACCGGACCCGGGTGGAAAGTTCCCTTGCGCCGGGGGGGGCTTCCGGCGGATGGGAAAGAGGGATGCTTTTCCCTGCCAATCAAGGCGGGGAGGAAGCGGCCGTAAATTTTGCTATGAAGATACTGGTTACTGGAAAAGGAGGACGGGAACACGCACTGCTCACCGCCCTCGCGGAGTCTCCTTCGCAGCCGCAATTGTTCTGCTGGCCGGGGAGCGATGCCATTTTTGAAATCGCGGGACGCACCGCCGCCAAAGACCTGCCCAGCCTGATCGGCTGGATGCTGGAGGAGGAAATCGACCTCTGTGTGGCCGGCGAGGAAAGCCTGCTGGTGACGGACCAGGGCCTTGCGAATCTTTGTCAGGCGGCTGGTATCCCCTGCTGGGGCCCGCCGAAGGAATCCGCCCAGCTGGAAGCGAGCAAGGAATTCGCCAAAAAATTCCTCGTGCGCCATGGGATCCCCACGGCGGGGTATGCCGCGGTGGACACCATTGATCAAGCCCGCGCCGCGATCACGGCGGTGCCGGTGGTTTTGAAATTCGATGGCCTCGCCGCCGGCAAGGGAGTGGCGGTGTGCCAGACCATGGCCGAGGCGGAGGAGTTTCTCGATGCCGTGATGGTGAAGCGGCAATTCGGGGCCGGACGCCTGGTGGTGGAGGAATGCCTGACCGGGCCGGAGCTTTCGGTTTTCTGCTCCATCGTGGATGGGGACTATCACATTCTCACCCCCGCCCGCGACTACAAACGCATCCGCGACAACGACGACGGCCCCAACACTGGAGGCATGGGTGCGGTGGCGGCTCCGACATTGGTTTCCGACGACGTGATGGCCATAGTGGAGGTTTCGATTGTGAAACCGACGGTGGAAGGTTTGCGGAAGGACGGCCTGCCGTACCGGGGGTTTATTTATTTTGGTCTGATGCTCACCCCGCAGGGGCCGAAGGTGATCGAATACAATTGCCGCTTCGGTGATCCCGAGTGCGAAGCGGTGATGCCGCTTTTTGGCGGTGATCTGGCCCAATACATCAAACACGCCGCGGAGGGTGATCTGCAGCCGCAACTCCTGGAACCCAAGCCCGGTTGGAGCGTCTGCCTCATCCTGGCC
>JAYUWQ010000647.1:0-1501 GCA_043753485.1 bacterium | reverse complement strand
TTATTGCAGACGACGATGAAAACCGGCGGGGTGTCGGTGAGTTCCAACTGGCCTGCGCGGCGGGCAGTGGAGGCCGTGGTGCGGTGGTGGAATTCGTCGGCGTAGTGCCGGTAAAAGGCATCGAGCGAGACCTTCAGAAGCGCTGGAAGCTGGGGCGGGGACTCGGCGAGGATTTCTCCCTGTTCTTTGGCCCGGGCGCGCTGGCGTTTTTGTCCCAGGGTTTGCCACCATGCCCCCCGAAATGGCTGACCATGACCGGATTGTGGATAAATGCTGGACAAATCCCGGTTTCGGAATCATGGTATGGTGCCATGAAAATGCCTTCTGATTCCAGCGCCGGGCCGGTCTTCGGCATCATCACCGTCTCCGTGGCCGATGAGGCCGCCGAACGTCTCGAAGCCAACGCATGGCTGGAGGCCGAACACTTCCTCGGCAGCTTCAAACCCGTGGGGCACAGCTTCATCCAGATCATCCGCGAGGACGGGAAACCGGCCGCGCTGGTGCAGTGGGCAGCCAGCGCCTATCACCTCAAGGACCGCGACGCCCACCTCGGCTGGGACCCACGCACCTGCGCCAAACGCCGCAACCTGGTCGTCAACAACGTGCGCTTTCTCGTCCGTGAAACCGCCCGCCGCCCCAATCTCGCCAGCAAATGCCTCGCCGCTGCGGCCAAGGCCCTGCCGGAGCAGTGGCGGGAGCGCTTTGGTTATGAGCCGCTCTTTGCCGAAACCTTCACCGATCCCGAAAGCCACGCCGGCACCTGCTACAAAGCCGCGGGATGGACCCCGCTGGGCCTCACTGATGGCAACACCCGGCAGCGCACCGAATTCTACGTCCCCAACGACCGGCCCAAAAAACTGTGGATCAAGCCCTTGCGCGACGATGCGCGCCCGCGCCTCCTCGCCCCGCAACTGGCCCCCGCACACGCCGTCGGCGAAACCGCCGGCAAAGGAGCCCCCTTGCCCGTCACCCTCAAAACATTGCGCCCCCTCGCCGCCGCCCTGCGCGCCGTGCCCGATCCCCGCAGCCGCAACCGCTTCCACCCCCTCCCCGCCATGCTCTGCTGCCTGTGCGTGGGCCTGCTCTGCGGGGCGGACAACCTCAACGCCATCCTCCGCGCCGCCACCAAACTCAGTCAGGCCCAGCGCCGCCAACTCGGCCTGCGCCGCCGCACCGGCAGCCCCCTCTACGCCATCCCCACCTACGAAACCTTCCGCACCCTGCTCCATGAACTCGACCTCCAGGCCCTCGGCCGCGTCCTCACCGCATGGTTGGGCGAGCACCGCGGCAGCCTGCCCGCTCACCTCGCCATCGACGCCAAAACCATCCGCCAGAACCTCGGCCTCGTCGTCACCCTTTGCGACATCGGGCAAAAAGTCCCCGTCGCTATCGCGGCCAACCCGCAAAAACTCCCGCCCCCTCCTCAACAAACCCCGCCTCCAAGCCCGCCTCAAAACCCTCAGCAAAACCCGCCGCAACCTCCCTCCAATGCCGCTCCTGA
>JAYUWQ010000646.1:0-9600 GCA_043753485.1 bacterium | reverse complement strand
CCGTCCTCGTCGTCGTCAGCCGCGTCACCGGCAGTGACGACCTCAGCGCCTTCAACGGTCTGCACGAGCGCTCGCCCTTCCTCGCCTTCGCCCTCGTCGTCGCCATGGCCTCCCTCGCTGGCGTCCCGCTTACCGTCGGTTTCCTTGGGAAATTCTTCGTCTTCGGAGCCGCCGCGGCCCACCAGCTCTGGCTCCCCCTCGTCTTCGCCGTCATCGGCGCTGCCGCCGGCTTCTACTACTACCTGAAAGTCGTGCGGAACATGTATTGGAATCCGCCCGCCACCACCCCGGTGGAAACCATCCCAATAGCCCTTCTCACCAAGGTCACCATGATGGTCCTCATCGCCGCCACCCTCATCTTCGGCGTGTATCCGCAGCCGCTGCTGCATTTCCTGAGGTAGACCTGGCCCATGGAATACCACCTCGGCCCTGCTGGAAAATAGGCCCGGCAAGTCCTACAGGCCAAATAGGACCTATCCGTCCGCTGCGCTCCACTCCCATGACCTTCTGGCAATCCTTCAACGAGTGGATGAACACCCCTTTCCTGCACTGGGGAAAGCTTACCCTCGACCCATGGAAGCTGGTAGGCTACACCGGGGCCCTCATGTTCGCCCTTCGTTGGGTCGTTCAGGCGATCTACCGCAGGCGCACCGGTCACAACATCATGCCGACCGTTTTCTGGATCATCTCCCTGGTCGGAGCCGGCCTGACCACGCTCTACTTCATTTTCGGCAAGAACGACTCGGTCGGCATCATCCAAAACGCCCTCCCCGCCACCGTCGCGCTTTACAATCTGATCCTGGATCTCCGGCACAAAAAGGCGCGGGCAGCCTGAGGGCTGAACGCCACCGTGATCCTGGGACGGCAAATCCTGCCCGGGGAGCCGGGGAGGGAGCTGAAATAGTTGTCTCCCCCGCCCCCGCGGCAACGTTTCTTAATTAGAATTGTTCTTGATAAAGAAAATCATCTAATTACTCTGCACAATGGCCCGTAAGAATTTCCCTGATGCTCCCGAACCCCTTCAAACAGGGGACGGTGGACTGGCGCTGGGGCCGGAATTCCGGCTCACCAAGCAGCGCCGTGAAGTGTTTGAAGTGCTCACCGCCCAGCGGGATCACCCTACGGCGACCGAGGTGTTCATGCGGGTGAAGGAAAAGGTGCCGGGCATCTCCCTTGCGACTGTTTACAACTGCCTCGAGACGCTGACTCACAGCGGATTGGTCAAGCAGGTCAACCTGGACCGCTCTCCCTCCCGTTACTGCCCGAATTTGGAGGACCACGCCCATTTTCACTGCGAAGCCTGCGGTCACATCAGTGACATCGCCATTCTGGATGCCATCGCGCTTGAAGCTGCCTTGGCTCTGCCGGCGGGCAGCCAGGTCCACCGTACCGAAATCGCCATCCGTGGCCTTTGTCCCACCTGTGCCCCGGCGGCCAAGGCGCCGAATAACTGACCATTGGCCATCCACTTTTCCCTCCCCTTTCCCATGAAGCTCGAAATCAAAGACCTCCACGTATCCATCGGCGATAAAGAAATCCTCAAGGGCCTGACCCTTGATCTGCCGAAGGGCGAAGTCCATGCCATCATGGGCCCCAACGGCTCCGGCAAAAGTACTCTCAGCAAGGTCCTTGCCGGACATGAAGACTACACCGTCACCAGCGGCACCGTCCTGATGGACGGCCAGGACCTGCTGGCCCTGCCCATCGACGAACGCAGCCGGGCGGGCTTTTTCCTCGCCTTCCAATACCCTATGGAAATCCCCGGCGTCAGCAACGCCAACTTTCTCCGCGCCGCCCTCCAGGCGCGCCTTCCCAAAGGCCAGCCCATCGACGCGGTAGCCTTCTACAAACATCTCTACAGCAAAATGGACCTCCTGAAAATGGACCGCTCCTTCACCAGTCGCAGCGTCAATGAGGGTTTCTCCGGCGGCGAGAAAAAGCGCAATGAAATTCTCCAGATGGCCATGCTGGAACCCAGGTATGCCGTGCTGGATGAGACCGACTCCGGCCTCGACATCGACGCCCTCAAGATCGTCTCCGATGGCGTCAATGCCATGCGCAGCCCTGAACGCGGCATCCTCCTCATCACCCACTACCAGCGCCTCCTCGACTACATCAAACCCGACGTCGTCCACGTCATGGCCGATGGCCAGATCGTCAAATCGGGCGGCCCGGAACTCGCTCTCGAACTCGAAGAACGAGGCTACGACTGGCTGACCAAAGCGGCGGCCTAAAAAGAAATAGGTCCTATATGACCTATTGGCCCCATAGGACCTATCAAAAAGCCCCAACTCCCCCACCTCCCCCAACCCCCATGAACGCCACCCTTGTCCCGGACTCGGATCTCGATACTGCCACCATGCAGGCGGTCGATATCGACCGCACTGCCGGTGATTTTTCGTATCCGGAAAATCACAAGTTCGACGCCGGCGTCGGCCTCAGCGAGGCGACGATCGATTACATCTCGGATGTGAAGAACGACCCGGACTGGGTGCGTGATTTCCGGAAGCGCGCCCTCAAAGTCTTTCTGGACAAGCCCATGCCGACCAACTGGGCGACCAAGGATTTGGAGAATATCGACTTCAGCAAAATCCGTTATTACCTCAGCAGCGGCTCCACCCCCGCCCGATCGTGGGATGATGTGCCGGAGGAGATGAAGCTGACTTTCGAGCGGTTGGGCATTCCCGAGCAGGAACGCAAATTCCTCGCCGGGGTGGAAGCGCAGTTT
The DNA here is from genome assembly GCA_043753485.1 of bacterium. Taxonomy (GTDB): domain Bacteria; phylum Verrucomicrobiota; class Verrucomicrobiia; order Verrucomicrobiales; family V1-33; genus CAIZWU01. The sequence goes on along the minus strand of JAYUWQ010000646.1, from coordinate 6,872 downwards.
GACAGCGAAGCGGCTTATTCCAATATCCAGAAAGCGGTCTCCGATCAGGGCGTGATATTCGTCAACAGCACGGAAGGCTTGAAGGAACACGCGGAGATCTTCCGTCCGTGGTTCGGCAAAGTCATCCCCACCGGCGACAATAAGTTCTCCGCCCTCAACAGCGCCGTCTTTTCCGGCGGGTCCTTCATCTACGTGCCAAAGGGCGTGAAGGTGAAACACCCGTTGCAGGCCTACTTCCGCATCAACTCCGAGAATTTCGGCCAGTTCGAGCGCACTCTCATCATCGTGGATGAAGGTGCGGAAGTGATGTACATGGAAGGCTGCACGGCACCGAAATTCACCACCAGCACGCTGCACAGCGCGGTCGTGGAACTGGTGGCCATGAAGGGCGCGAAGATCCAATACGTCACCGTCCAGAACTGGTCCAACAACGTCTTCAACCTCGTCACCAAACGAGGTATCGCCCATGAGGATGCGGAAGTGAAATGGATCGACTGCAACATCGGCAGCCGCCTCACGATGAAATACCCCGGGGTCATCATGAAGGGCAAACGCGCCCGCGGCGAAGTCATCAGCATCGCCCTCGCCAACAATGGCCAGCACCAGGACACCGGCGCCAAGATGATCCATGCCGCCGATGAGACGACTTCCAACGTCGTCAGCAAATCCATCAGCGTCGGCACCGGCCGCAGCACCTACCGCGGTCAGGTCCACATTCCCAAGCACCTCAAGGGCTGCAAGAACAACACCGAGTGCGATGCCCTGCTGATCAACTCCCACAGCCGCACCGACACCTATCCGGCCATCACCGTGCGCGGCAACCAGCACGCCACCCAGCACGAAGCCAGCGTCAGCCAGGTCAGTGCCGAGCAAGTCTTTTACATGCAGCAGCGCGGCCTCAGCGAAGCCCAGGCGATGAGCCTTTCCGTGAACGGCTTCGTCAACGATCTGGTGCGGGAATTCCCCATGGAATACAGCGTCGAGCTGAAGCGGCTGATTGACTTGGAAATGGAAGGATCGGTTGGTTAAAAACCTCAGTTTATTCCTCCATGTCCCCCGTCACGCTCGATTCACCCTCCACTCCCTTCGTGAGATCTGTATTTCTTGATGCCCCGTCCTGGAATCATGCCGCTGTGCCGGCATGGTTCGCCCAGTCCCAGTTGTCCGCTTGGGAAGCTTTTACCAACCTGCCGATGCCGGGCCGCCGGGATGAGGCGTGGCGGTTTGCCAACTTGAAGCTGCTGGAACTGGATGCCTTCGCGGTACAATCCGACGGTGGTCCTCCAGGTCATGAAACGCAGCTGAATAAAACGGCGGCGCGGCTGGTTTTTGTGAACGATGCGCTGGTGAGTCAGGAACTATCCGATTCCTCTGTCCAGGTCCTTACTCTGGCCGATGCGTTGAAGCAGCACGGCGAGCGCCTTCAGGAAATTCTGGTCACGCCCCACACCGGCCTCGGCAGCGAAAAATTCGCCGCCCTGCACCAAGCCCAGCTCCGGGATGCCGTGGTCATCTACGTGCCCGCCGGGATCGAAGTGGCTGAGCCCGTGGAGATCATCCACTGGCTGGGGGGCGAAAACAGCGCCTCCTTCCCGCGCACCATCGTTCTGACCGAACGCCATGCCAAGGTCACCGTGCTGGAACACCACCTGAGTCTGGATGAATCTGTCGGCTTCAGCGTGGGCGCGGCGCAGTTGATGGCGGCCGATGCTTCCTCCATCAACTACGTCCTACTGAAACGCCGCAACTCCGCCAGCAAGGCGCTGCATCTTTCCACCGTCAGCACCGGCCGCGATGCCCAGGTGCGTCACAGCCTCTTCAACTTCGCGGCTGGCTGGACCCGGACGGAATGCCGCAGCCTCCTGGCCGGGCAGGGCAGCCGGAGTGAGATGTTCAGCGTGTCCCTCGCTGCGGGAAATCAGGAAATCGACCAGCGCACCCTCCAGGATCACCTCAGTCCCAACAGTTACAGCGACCTGCTTTACAAAAATGTCCTGTTCGATACCGCGAAGACTATCTTCGCCGGCCTGATCAAGGTGGACGAGGGGGCGCATGGCACCGATGCCTATCAAAAATGCCGCAATCTCCTGCTCAGCGACAACTGCGAGGCCAACTCCATGCCCGGCCTCGAAATCAATGCCGACCAGGTCAAGTGCAGCCACGGCAGCACCACCGGTCGCATCGCGGAAGATGAGTTGTTTTATTTCGAGTCCCGCGGCATTTCCCCTCCGGACGCCGCCCGCCTCATCGCGGTGGGTTTTGCCAATGAAGTGGTCGGCAAGGTCGGCCATGAAGCCATTGAGACCCTGCTCGGCCACGCCATCGAAAGCAGATTCGCCGAGTTGGCGGATTGAGCTCCAGCGGGGCAGCCATTGGAAGGTGGATGCAATCGATTCAAGCTTCGGACCAATTCCGGGACAGGTCTGGAGCATGGGCGGGCCGCGTCTCAAGGAATGGTGTCACCAGCGCTTCGGCATTTCCTCGCGGGTCGTCAGCAGGAAGGCTTGAGGTCTCTCAATCCCCGGATTCCTTAAATTTCATACTGGTCATATTTATCAATTGCCTGCGAGTCGTTTTGATTTAGAATGCTTTAAATTTTAGTATCCCAAATCAATGATCCGGCACCGCTCCTTCAGTCTCCGAGAGTGGTTTTGCCGGGCGGTGATGGTTTGTGGATTGTTGGGCCAGCCGGCTGAGGCCCGCCCGGTGGTCGTCCTGGATCCGGGTCATGGGGGAAGTGACAGCGGTGCCTGCTGGGGCGGGGTGCGTGAGAAAAAACTGACGTTGATGATCGCCCAGCGGGTGGAATCAGTGCTGCGCCGCCGTGGCATCCGGACCGCCATGACGCGACGGAGTGATCGATTTGTATCCCTGCAATCGCGGGCCGCATTGGCCAATGGTTACCGCTCGGCCGTGCTGGTGAGCATTCATTGCAATGCTGATCCGAAACATCGAGCCCGGGGGATCGAGACTTTTTACACTGGAACCGCCGGTTACAGGCTGGCGTGCCAAATTCATAAACGGATCGACCGGTGCACTTCGTGCCCGAACCGGGGACTGAAACGCAGGGGACTGACCGTACTGTCCAATACCCGGGGGGCGGCCGCGCTGGTGGAGTGTGGCTTCATGACTTCGCCCTCCGAGCGGCGCCTGCTCTCCTCGCCTTCCTACCAACAAAAGCTGGCGCAGGCGATCGCCGATGGGATTACCGCTTCGTTGCGGTGAAACGCTTGCGGTGGCTGGTTCGTTTGGGGAAGGTAAGAGATGAGTCGGCATGGTGCCGGCTCCTTATCCCGACTGAATATGGACCTGACCCGCACTGTTTATGGCACCTGGAGTGGTGGACGTTTTATGCACTTTGGCGAAGTTCTGGAGGAAGCGCGCTTCATCCAGGCGATTCAACTGGCTTACACCTCCGGCATCCGGACCTTCGTCTCCGCGGATGTTTATGGCACGGGCAAGGCCGATGAAATTCTCGGGGTGGCACTCCGCGGCATTGACCGGAGCACGTATTGCCTCGTCGGCACCCTCGGGCACGATTTCTACACCGGCCAACGCGATGGCTCGAAGGGTTATCCCCGTTTCACCGATCCCACCCTGCGTGGACCGGAGGGGTATGCCGATTTCCTGGCCATGGCGGCGGAGAAGTCGCTGGAGCGCTGTGGCTCGGATCACTTCGACCTGATCATGCTGCACAATCCTGACGAAACAGGCTACACCAGTGATGCCGTCTGGGAGGGAATGCGGGGCTTGAAGGATAAAGGCCTGACCCGGCAACTCGGCGTGGCCCCCGGACCGGCCAATGGGTTCACCTACGATATGGTGCAGTGTTTTGAGAAATACTGCGAACTGATCGACTGGGCCATGATCATTCTCAATCCCCTGGAGCCCTGGCCGGGTTCGCTGGTGCTGCCGGCGGCGGATGAATTCGGGGTCAAGATCCTGACACGGGTGGCCGATTACGGTGGGCTTTTCCATGGCGATATCAAGCCGGGCCATACGTTCCGCCCGGGGGATCATCGCGCCTACCGTCCCGCCGGCTGGGTCGAGGCCGGTCTGGAGAAAATCGAACGGATGCGGCCAATAGCGGAGAAGCATGGCCTGAGCCTGCTGCATTTCGCCAGTCTGTGGAATCTGGCGCATCCCGCAGTCGAGAGCGTGGTGCCCACCTTCATTGAGGAAGCGGGTGAGGGCATCCGTCCGATTGAGGACCAGATCCGGGAATTTGCGGCCCTGCCGGAGGTGAATCCGCTGACCGCCGAAGACGTGGCCCAAGTGGCCCGGATTGGGGATAATACCGGCTGTATGGCCCTCAAAGGGGCGACCCGCCGTTTCGACGGCGGCTATTGTCCCGACGCGTGGGGGCTGCGCGAAGACCTCGCGCCGCTGGGGGAAAGGTGGGGTTTGGAGTCTATCCATTAGTCAGCGCATGGCCTGGTGAAACCCCGGCCAATTCCACTTGAAGATCAGCGGGGCGCCGGTAGTTTGACGCTCCGCAGGCAGTCCATTCCAAGTTGTCCGCAGAATATTTGGGGGGTTTAGCTCAGTTGGTAGAGCGCTTCGTTCGCAATGAAGAGGTCAGGAGTTCGAATCTCCTAACCTCCACCAAATACACCCAGGGCCGCAGGATGGCCGGCTTCTCCTTACAGGCATGGCGCAGAATATTCCCCGAGGCACTCCGGCCCGCGTGCTGGTCCTGCTCACCATGCTGGTGGGGTTGGTAGTGGTCAGTGCCTGGCGCGATGCCCTGCAAAGAGAAACCGGGACTTGGGTGCGCTACCCGACCGCCTTGGGTGACACCGGTCTGCTGTTGCCGGGCCAACTCCCGGTGCGGTTGGACGCTGGAGGTAAAATTGTCACGCTGACTGCCGGGGGACCCGTTTTTCACCGGAGGGATGACCGCATGTACCGGGTGGTCACCGGGGCCGGAGCCGGCTTGGCCTTTACGTTGTTCACTTCAAAAGAGACCCTCTCGGCGGACGCGGAGCCTAAACTCTATGCCAGGACCGGTCCCCATCAATATGTCCGCCTGCGGGCAAAATTGGGGGGAGCCGCTCCATCGGTGGTGACTCCTGGTGAGTTGCGGGCCACACCGGAACTACCCGTGCTGAAAGCTATTCCGGTGGAGCCCGGTGAGGACATTTTCCCGGACGGGACGCCGGAAAAAGGGACTTTGTGAAATATTTCACAAATTACTCTTGCGCCCTCCAACGCCATCGCATAAGACCGGGTTCTCTCGCTCCGGCCACCTTCTGAGGTTGGCCGAGATGCCCCATTTTCCCTAAGCGCTGCATCGTCATGACCCGCCTGATTGTTTTTCTTTTCACGTTCCTCCCACTCCTGGCAGCAGCTTCCGAAGCTGGCCACGGCGGGGGGCACGGTGCCCCGGAAGCGAAGCACGAAGTCAGCGCCAAAGCGCTGCCGTTGCTCGCCGATCATGGCTGGACCTCCTTCCTGACCAACTCCATTTTTGTCTCGGGCCTGGTCACGGTGATCCTGCTCTGGTTTTTCCGCAGCGCCATGAAACCGAAGGCGTTGCTGCCGGGCAAGAAGCAAAACTTCGTCGAACTCATCGTGGAATTCCTCTACGGCCAAGTCGAAAACATCGTGGGCCCGAAGGTGGCACCCAGCGCTTTCCCGCTGCTGGCCACTATCTTCATTTACGTCACCATTTCGAACTGGACCGGCCTGCTCCCCGGGGTCGGCACCATTGGCTTATCCAGCCACATCGGCCCGCTTCATTCCACCACCCACGTGGAGACCCCCTTGCTGCGTCCTGGTTCGGCGGACATGAACATGACTTTCGGCATCGCCCTGTGTGCCATGATCGTCTGGTTCTTCCTGACCATCCGTGAATTGGGATTCATGGGTTTTATCTCCCACACATTCGGCCCCAAGGGGGGTCTCCAGGGCATGTTGAAATACGCTCTGATGCCCATTTTCTTCATCGTTGGGGTAATCGAGATCATCTCCATCCTCTTCCGGCCCATGACGCTTTCCCTGCGGCTCTACGGCAACGTATTTGCCGGTGAAAACCTCCTGCATACCATGGGAACGCTCGTGAAGTCCGGCAATGCCACCATCGACTTCATCAGCAGTGTCCTCATCCCGCTGCCCTTCTATTTCCTCGAACTTCTGGTCGGGGTGCTGCAAGGGATGGTCTTCGCCCTCCTTGTGGCCGTCTTCATCAAGCTCTCCACTACTCATGATGAAGAGCATGGCGACGAGCACGCCCACTAAAAACCTTTGCCTCCCGTGACCATGGCCAGACTGTGGGCGGTGGCATGTAACACCAAAACTGAAAAGAAAGAAATAACACTATGATGATGGAAATCGCCTCCATGCTCCAAGCCGCCGCTGCTGACCCTGCCGTCGCCGAAGCCGCCAACAAACTCGCCCAATCCGGCGCCATCAACGGTTCCTTCACCCTCGGCGTGGCCGGTGCCGGTGCTGGTCTCGGCATTGGTCTGACTGGCTTCGCCGCCGCTCAAGCCGTGGGCCGCAACCCCGGTGCTTTCGGTAACATCCTCACCATCGCCATCATCGGCATGGCGCTGGCCGAAGCTATCGCCATTTACGCCTTCATTCTGGCTCTCGGAGGCCGTTAAGCCTCCCCGGACTCCGGCGGACGCCCTGTGCGTCCGCCGGCAGTCCACTCTTCCGGCCCCGCCGGAACTTTTCACTTCCGTTTTCCGCTTCGTTTCCCTTTAATTTTCACGCGCTTCCTGCCATGGCCATCCTCGACCAGCTCGGTATCGACTTTCCCAAAATCATTGCCCAGATTATCATCTTCGGCATCGTTTATGGCATTCTCAGCAAGTATGCTTTCGGTCCTGTGACCGCCCTCCTGGAAGAGCGCCGCTCCCGCATCG